>JAJRXN010000203.1 GCA_024276295.1 Acidobacteriota bacterium | reverse complement strand
GCAGCGCCTCGTCGGCCTGCGCCGCGACGCCGTCGAGCGACGGCCGGCCGAGCCGCAGCCAGCGCCGCGGGAGCGCCGTCGCGCCGGACGGCGCCGGCCCATCCCGGACGACGAACAGTGCGATCGGCGGTCCGGGAGTCTAGGCGATCGCCTCGGCGACCGCCGCGGGAGGATCGGCGCACACGGCCGCCGAGATACCTTCCGGCAGCGCGGCGCCGTCTTCTTCGCCGGCGACCAGCGCCGAGGCCACGCTTCCCTCGACGACCACCCCGATCCGTCCGCCGTCGATCCCCGGCTCGGCCGCCAGCGCCTCGGCCGCCGCCGCCAGATCGGCCCGCTCGTGGCCCGGCCGGCGGGGCGCGGTCATCGCCAGCAGCGCCCGCCCGCCGCGGACCCAGAACGCGAGCCCGCCGGCCCACCCGGCGGCGGCCCCCGGCTCGCGGGGCCAGACGACGATGCCCGGGTGGCGCCCGGGAGCGCCGTCGCAGCGGTAGAGCACCGCCGGCAGCAGCGCACCGTCGTCGGCGACGACCTCGAGCGGGTGGGCACAGCGGGCGATCGCCTCGACGCCGCTGATCTGCCGGAGCCTGATCGACAGCACCGCCACGGCGGCGAACGCGAGCACCAGCACGACGGCGAGCATGGTCGAGACCGTCCGGCGCGTCATCGTTCAGGCCCTCCCCTCCCGGCGCGTCGCCGGCCGGCCACCCGCGCGCAGGCCATCCGGACGCGACCGGCGGCATCCTCGCGGAAGCGCACATCGTGCCACGACCCGGCGGCCAGCCGCTCGCGCAGCCGCGATTCATGCCGCGGATCGAACTCGAGCAGCAGCAGCCCTCCCGCGCGCAGCACCCGCGGCGCCTGCTCGACGAGCCGGGCGACCAGCGCGCACCCGCCGTCCGGAGCCACCAGCGCCGCGCGCGGCTCGTGATCGCGGACCTCCGGTTCGAGCCGTTCGACGTCGGCGGGATCGACGTAGGGCAGATTGGCGACGAGCAGGTCGAAGGACCCGGCCGCGAGTACCGTGGCCAGCGAGCCTCGCACGAGGGCGATCCTCGGCGCGAGCCGGTGGCCGTTGACGTTCTCCCGCGCGAGGTCGAGGGCGTCCCGCGAGGCGTCGACCGCGACGATCCGGACTGCGGGGCATGCCCGGGCCAGCGCGATCGCCAGGCAGCCGCAGCCGGTGCCGATGTCGGCGATGCTCCCCGCCCGCTCCTCGCAGGAGACGGCGATCGCCCACAGCGCGAGCTGTTCGGTCTCGAAGCGCGGAATCAGCGCCCGGCGGTCGACGAGCAGCTCGAAGTCGAGAAACGGCCAGCGCCCGAGCAGGTGCTGGAGCGGCACCCGCTCGCAGCGCCGGTCCACCAGCCCGCGGAACCGGCGCACGGCCGCAGGACCGATCGCCCGCCGGCGGTCGGCGCGCAGCACGCTTCCCGAAAGCCCGCTGGCGGCGGCGAGCAGCAGCACCGCCTCGTGGCGCGCCGGCTCGATGCCGGCCGCGGACAGCCGCGCGGCGGCCTCGTCGATCAGCGTTCCCGCGGCGGCGGCTCCGGCGTCCATCGGGCGTTGCTTCCCTGCTTTCAGCGAGCGGGCTGGTCCTGGGCCGCGAGCTGCTCGGCCTGCTTGGCGGCGATCAGCGCGTCGAGCAGAGGGTCGAGGTCACCCTCGAGAATCCTGTCGAGGCTGTGCAGCGTCAGGTTGATCCGGTGATCGGACACGCGGTTCTGGGGAAAGTTGTACGTCCGGATCCGCTGGCTGCGATCCCCCGTCCCGACCTGTTCGCGCCGGCTCGAGGCCTCCTGCGCGCGGCGCTCGGTCTCGAGCTTGTCGAACAGCCGGGCCCGCAGCACGCGCATCGCCTTGGCGCGGTTCTTGTGCCACGACTTCTCGTCCTGGCACTGCACGACGATTCCGGTCGGGATGTGCGTGATGCGGACCGCCGAGGCGGTGCGGTTGACGTGCTGGCCGCCGGGGCCGGAGGCGCTGAAGCTGTCGATCCGCAGGTCCTTGTCCTCGTCGATCTCGACCTCGATCTCCTCGGCTTCGGGAAGGATCGCCACCGTCGCCGCGGACGTGTGGATCCGTCCCTGGGACTCGGTTTCCGGTACGCGCTGGACGCGGTGCACGCCCGACTCGAACTTGAGCCGCGAGTACGCCCCCCTGCCGCTGATCTGGGCGATCGCCTCCTTGACGCCCCCCTTCTCGGTCCCGGACAGCGAGATCAGATCGAATGCCCAGCCCCGCGACTCGGCGTAGCGCTGGTACATCCGCAGCAGGTCGGCGGCGAACAACGCGGCCTCCTCGCCGCCGGTTCCCGCGCGCACCTCGAGCACGACGTTCTTGTCGTCGAGCGGGTCCTTCGGCAGCAGCAGCGTCCGCAGCCGGCGGTCGAGCGCCTCCAGTTCACCGGCGAGGCGCGCCTGCTCGTCGCGCGCCATCTGGCGCATCTCTTCGTCCTGCTCGGTGCCGGCGATCTGCCGCGCCTCGTCCAGCTCGGCCGCGGTGCGCCGCATCGCGCGCAGCGTCTCGACGAGCGGTTCGAGTTCGGCGTAGCGCATCGCCGCGGCGCGATAGGCCTCCTGGTCGCCGGCGATCTCCGGATCGGCCATCCGGGTCGCGAGCTGCTCGTACTCGTGTTCGACCGCCTCGAGGCGTTCGAGCAGCCGGCGATCGATCTCCATCGCAGACGTCCCGGTCAGGCCGCCATCGACGCGAGGAACTCGCTGTTGCTCTCGGTGCGGCGCAGTCGCTCGAGCAGCAGCTCCATCGCCTCGACGGTGTTCATCTGGTCGAGCGCCTTGCGCAGGATCCAGATCCGCTTGAGGTCGTCCGGCGGGATCAGCAGCTCTTCCTTGCGTGTGCCGGTGCGCGAGACATTCATCGCCGGGAACACGCGGCGGTCGGACAGCTCGCGGTCGAGGACGATCTCCATGTTGCCGGTTCCCTTGAACTCCTCGTAGATCACCTCGTCCATCCGCGAACCGGTGTCGACCAGCGCGGTGGCGAGGATCGTCAGCGAACCGCCCTCCTCGACCTTGCGCGCCGTCCCGAAGAACTTCTTCGGGCGCGAGAGCGCCGCGGCGTCGATGCCGCCGGAGAGGATCTTGCCGGATGCCGGCTGCACGGCGTTGTAGGCCCGGGCGAGCCGCGTGATCGAATCGAGCAGGATCACGACGTCCTTGCCGAACTCCACCAGCCGCTTGGCGCGATCGAGGACGATCTCGGCGACCTGGACATGGCGCGTGGCCGGCTCGTCGAACGTCGAGGCCACGACCTCGCCGCGGACGGTCCGCTCCATGTCGGTCACCTCCTCGGGCCGCTCGTCGATCAGCAGCACGATCAGCTCGGCCTCGGGGTGGTTGACCTCGAGCGCGTGAGCGATCGCCTGCAGGAACATCGTCTTGCCGGTCCGCGGCGGGGCGACGATCAGTCCGCGCTGCCCCTTGCCGATCGGCGCCAGCAGGTCGATCACGCGCCCGGAGAGGTTCTCGCGGTCGGTCTCCATCCGGAGCAGCTCGTCGGGGTGCCATGGCGTGAGGTCCTCGAACTTGCCGTGCCGCTTCGCCTCGCCCGCCGGCATGTCCTGGATCTTCTCGACCGCCTGCAGCGCGAAGTACTTGTCGGCCCGGCGCGGAGCGCGCAGCGGCCCGGTGACCATGTCGCCGGTGTACAGCGTGTGCCGCCGGATCAGATCGGGCGAGACGTGGATGTCCGACGGTCCCGGCATGTACGAGTAGTCGGGCGAGCGCAGGAAGCCGTAGCCCTCGGGGAGCGTCTCGAGTACGCCCCGGGCCACGACCCGCTCGCCCCGGGACAGCCGCTGGCCGATCACGCGCCGCACCAGCTCGTGGCGCATCATGTGAGACACGCCGGGAACCTCCAGCTCGCGGGCCATCGCGGCCAGCCTGCCGATTCCCATTTCCTTGAGTTCACGAAGCTCCATCGATCGACTCCTCAGAGTGTCTCTCGCGTTCCGGTCCGCGATGGTGCGGTGTCCGGGCGTCCGGCCAGCGCGGCATCGACGACGCGGGCCAGGTCGGCCATCCCCCGTCCGGTACGGGCGGAGGTCACCAGCAGCGGGGCGTCCGCGTCGAGTTCGAGCACGCGGCGCGCCCGCGCGCGCGCGCGTCCGGCCGCCGACCCGGAGATCTTGTCGGCCTTGGTCAGGACCACCACCGACGGAATGCCGCGCGCGGCGAGCGCGGCGGCGAGCTGCCGGTCGAGCGGTGTCGGGTCGTGCCGGATGTCGACCAGGTGCACCGCGAGCCTCGGTTCGTCCCGGCGGTCGAGGTACGCGTCGACGAGCGCACCCCAGGTCCGCCGCACCTCCCGAGAGACGCGGGCGTAGCCGTAGCCCGGCAAGTCGACGATGAACGCCTTCTCGTCGACGAGATAGAAGTGGATCGCCCGCGTGCGGCCCGGGGTCTTGCTGACCCGGGCCAGTCCCGGCTGACCGAGCAGCCGGTTGAGCAGGCTCGACTTGCCGACGTTCGAGCGCCCCATCACGGCGACCTCCGGCCGACCGTCCCGGGGGAAATCCTCCGGTCGGGCGGCCGCGCGCTCGTGCCGGACCGTCTTCGGCCTCACGTTTCCTCTCGTTGTTCCGCTGGCGGATCCCGCGGCCGCCGGGCTCGCAGGGGTTGCGCCGTGCGGCGCCGGGCTTCGCGCGCGGCGCCGTGGCGTGGACGGGACCCTCAATCGGATGTGGCCGGCCTGCCCGAGTGGAGCCGGCACCGATCCCTGTTCGAGGCCTTTTTACGCTTCTTCGGCAGCGGTGTCCAGCGCGGCGCCCGCCGGCCGGAATCCGCTCAGGACGGCGCCCCTCCGGGAACGAGCGTGATCGGATCGATCCCGGCCCGCCGCAGGGCCCGCTCCCAGACGTTTTCCGGATGCTCGTCGAACACCAGCCCCGCGTCGGCCTCGAGCGGCACCCAGGCCCCCTCCTCGAGTTCGCTCTCGAGCTGGCCCGGAGCCCAGCCGGCATAGCCGGCGTAGCACCGGAAGCGCCGGGCCCCTCGGCCCGCCAGCTCGGCCAGCCCGGACAGGGCGGTCACGAGCCGGACCCCGCGGGCGACCTCGATCTCGTCCTCGGTCCCCAGCCCGGGCAGCGGATCCTCGCCGTGGAGGACCAGCAGGTGCTTTTCGACCTCCACCGGACCGCCGAACATCATCGGCAGCTCCTCGCCGCCGCGATATGCGATTCCCTGGGACTCGCAGAGCGCCCGGACGCTGATCTCGGTCGGCCGGTTGATCACCAGACCGAACGTCCCCTGGTCGTTGTGCCGCAGCAGCAGGACGACCGAGCGCCGGAAGTTGGGATCGAGCAGCTGCGGCATCGCGGCGACGAAGCCCGGCGCGAGGTCCGACCGTTCGGGAGCGGGATGTTCGGCGCGGCCCATGGCGCTAATCCTCCAGCAGTCCGGATTCGTACTCGGCCGGAGGACGACGGCCCAGCAGCTGCAGGAGCGTCGCCGCGACGTTGGCCAGGCCGGCCTGCGGCAGATCGTCGCGCAGGGCGAGTCGGCGGCCCGATCCGTCGAGGACGAAGAACGGGACGGGATTGAGCGTGTGCGAGGTCAGCGGCCGGATCCGGCCGTCGGCATCGCGCTTCGGACGGCCCTCGGCATCGCGCTGGACCATGTCGTCCGAGTTGCCGTGGTCCGCGGTGACGACGAGCGTGCCGGCCGCCTCGAGCACGACCGGCAGCACGCGCCCGATCGACAGGTCGACGGCGGCGACGGCGAGCCGCGCGGCGTCGAGCGAACCGGTGTGTCCGACCATGTCGCCGGCAGCGAAGTTGACCCGGATGAAACGGTACCGGCCGCCGCGGATCGCCTCGATCGTCGCGTCGGCGCATTCGGCCGACTTCATCCACGGACGCTGCTCGAACGGCACGCGGTCGGAGGGGATCTCGAGGTACTCCTCGCTCTCGTCGTCGAACTTGCCGGAGCGGTTGCCGTTCCAGAAGTACGTCACGTGGCCGAACTTCTGCGTCTCGGAACAGGCGAACTGCGCGATGCCGTTGCGAGCCAGGAACTCTCCCATCGTGCGCGCGATCTGTGGCGGCGCGACGAGGTAGTGCTCCGGAATCCGCAGGTCGCCGTCGTAGAGCATCATGCCGGCGTAGAACACCCGCGGGGTGCGCCCGCGGTCGAAGCCGCGGAAGCCGTCCCCTTCGGTGAACGCACGCGAGATCTCGATCGCACGGTCACCGCGGAAATTGAAGAAGACGACGCCGTCGCCGTCCTCGATCGGGCCGACGGGCCGGCCCCGTTCATCGACGATCACGAACGGCGGGAGGAACTGGTCGGTCACGCCCGGCTGCTCGGCGCGATACGCCTCGATCGCCTCGCGCGCTGAGCGGAAGCCGCGGCCTTCGCCGATCACGTGGGCCCGCCAGCCGCGCTCGACGATGCGCCAGTCGGCCTCGTAGCGGTCCATCGTCGTCACCATCCGGCCGCCACCGGAGGCGATGCGAAAGTCCACGCCGGCGGCCTCGCGCAGCTCGGCGAGCACCTGCTCGAGCCGGTCGACGTAGATCAGCGCCGAGGTCTCGGGCACGTCCCGGCCGTCGAGCAGGACGTGGACCCGGACCTTTCCCAGCCCTTCCTCGGCCGCGCGCCGCAGCAGCGCGTGGAGGTGCCTTTCGTGCGAGTGGACGTTGCCGTCGGAAAGCAGTCCGATCAGGTGCAGCGCCCCGCCGTGCTCCCGGACGAAGGACGTCAGTTCGGCCCACACCCCGGACCAGATCGTCCCCTCGGCGATCGCCCGATCGACCAGCTTGGCCCCCTGGTCGTAGACCCGCCCGGCGCCCAGCGCGTTGTGTCCGACCTCCGAGTTGCCCATGTCGGCATCGGACGGCAGACCGACCGCGGTACCGTGGGCCCGAAGCGTCCGGGTCAGCGCCTCGCGGCGCAGCCGGTCGAGCACGGGGGTCGGGGCGCTCGCCACGGCGTCCCACGCATCGCCCGGCCCGACCCCGACGCCGTCGAGGATCAGCAGCACGACCGGGCCCCGCGGCGGGGCGATCCGGGGATGGGGCGCGAGGTGGAAGTCGTCGCCTCGGGCATCGCTGGGCATCGGGTCTCCTGCCGGGGTGGGAGTGCGCCTGGCCCGGCCATTATCGCGGATCCCCGGCCGGGAGGCCCGATTTGCCGGAATCCGTCGGCCCAAGTAAGGTTCTCGCGGTTTCCCGGCTCGCGCACCGGCCGGCAAGTGCCGGAATCGGTGGGAGCTCCGAATCGAATAAGGATGACGACGATGCGTTTGATGGCAGCCCTGATCGCCCTCGGCCTCGCGGCGTGCGCCGCCTCGGAATCGGTCGCCGCCGGTGATCACCCAGGCCAGGACGACGTGCTGGCGACGGTCAACGGCCAGGCGATCACGCGGGACGAGGTCCTCGCCGCGGCGGGGTCCGAGCTGATGGCGATCCGCCAGCAGGAATACGAAGTCCTCAAGCGCACCGTCGACCGGCTGGTCGAAGAGCGCCTGATCGAGGCGGCTGCCTCGAAGGCCGGACTCTCCGTCGAGGACTATCTCGAGCGCGAGATCCGCTCCAAGATCTCGGAGCCGGGCGACGAGGAGGTCAGGGCGTTCTACGAGCGGGTCAAGAACCAGCGCGGCGTGCAGGGGAAGACCTTCGAGGAGATCCGCGGCCAGATCGCCGACTATCTCAGGAGCCAGCAGGCGCTCGAGCACCGCCAGCGCCTGGTCGCCCGCCTGCGTGACGAGGCGAAGGTCGCGGTCACCCTCGATCCGCCGCGGGTCGAGGTCGAGGTCGCGGGCAACCCGACGATCGGTCCGGACGACGCCCCGGTGACGATCGTCGAGTTCACCGACTTCGAGTGCCCCTACTGCGCGCGCGCCCACGGGACGGTCAAGAAGGTGCTCGAGACCTACGGCGACAAGGTCCGGCTGGTCATCCGCGACTTCCCGCTCTCGTTCCACGCCAACGCCCAGAAGGCCGCCGAGGCCGCCGGTTGCGCATTCGAGCAGGGCAAGTTCGAGCCGATGTACGACAAGCTGTTCGCCAACCAGCGCCAGCTCGACGTGCCCAGCCTCAAGCGCTTCGCCGGCGAACTCGGCCTCGACACGGCGGAGTTCGGCGAATGCCTCGACTCCGGCCGCCGGGCCGACGAGGTCCGGGCCGACGCCGAGGCCGGCTCGCGGGTCGGCGTCACGGGTACCCCGGCGTTCTTCGTCAACGGCCGGATGATCAGCGGCGCCGTTCCCTTCGAGGAGTTCAAGAAGATCATCGACGAGGAACTCGCCCGCGCCGGCGTGACGAAGAAGGCCAGCGCGAACTGACGATCCGGACCCGGGTGCGGGGCGACGGTCCGCCCCGCCGCCCGGGAACGAGCCGGAATCGGGGCCGCCCGCGGAATCCGGGTTAAGATCTCGCGGCGCGACCCGGGGCCGCGCAGCCCGCACCGAACCTCGCAACTCTCCATGGATCAACGACATGAGCGGGCGGTGGCGAGAGATCGCGACGGCCGGGGCGGTCCGCCGGACCGGTCCGACCGCCTGCCGACCGAGGAGCCTCCATGCCGCTGACGAAGCTCAAGACGTACGACATCGAGTACCTCGAGGTCCTCGACGAGGAGGGCCGTCTCGACCCCGAACTCGACCCGCGCCTCGACGACGACCGCCTCGTCGCGCTCTACCGCGCGATGGTGATGGCCCGCGAGGCGGACCAGCGGATGCTCCGGCTTCAGCGGCAGGGGCGGCTCGGGACGTTCAGCCCGTCGACCGGCCAGGAGGCGGCGTCGGTCGGCCCGACCCTGGCGATGAGCCCGGAAGACTGGTTCGTCCCCGCCTTCCGCGAACTCGGCGGGATGCTCCTGCGCGGCGTGCCGTTCCATCGCGTGCTGCTGTTCTGGGGCGGCTGGGAAGAGGGCAACGTCTTCCCCGGTCTCGAGCGCACGTTGCCGATCGCGGTGATCGTCTCCTCGCAGATCCCTCATTCCGCCGGCATCGCCTACGCGCAGAAGCTGCGCGGCGAGCGGGCCGCGACCGTCTGCTGGTTCGGCGACGGCGCGACCTCCGAGGGTGACTTCCACGAGGGGGTCAACTTCGCCGCGGTCTGGCGGGCGCCGGTCGTGTTCATCTGCCAGAACAACCAGTGGGCGATCTCGACGCCGCTCGAGCGCCAGACGATCTCCGAGACGATCGCCCAGAAGGCGGTGGCCTACGGGATCCCCGGCCTGGTCGTCGACGGCAACGACCCTCTGGCGATGTACCGCGCGACGCGCGAGGCGCTCGAGCGCGCCCGGCGCGGCGAGGGGCCGACGCTGATCGAGGCACGGACGTACCGCCTGATGATGCACACCACCGCCGACGACCCGTCGAAGTACCGCGAGGAAGGCGAGGTCGACTCGTGGCGCCGCCGCGACCCGCTGGTCCGGATGCGTCGGCTGCTCGAACAGCGCGAGTTGTGGGACGACACGCGGCAGGAACGGCTCGAGGCGGAGATCAAGCAGGCGATCGACGAGGAGGTGCGCAAGTACGAGACGTTCGCCCGCGGCCGACCGGACGTCTATTTCGACCACGTCTACGGCACCCCGCACGTCGAGATCGAACGCCAGCGGCAGGAGTTCCTCGCCGCGCTCGGCAGGGAGCGCCGCGATGCCTAAGATGACGATGGTCCAGGCGATCAACCTCGCGCTGCATCAGGAGATGGAGCGCGACGCCGCGGTCGTCACCCTCGGCCAGGACATCGGTGTCAACGAGGGCGTGTTCCGCGTCACCGCCGGCCTGCACGCACGCTTCGGCCCGGAACGGGTGATCGACACGCCGCTGGCCGAGGCGGGCATCCTCGGCACCGCGATCGGCATGGCGATCGCCGGGCTGCGTCCGGTGGCCGAGATGCAGTTCTCCGGCTTTTCGTACCTGATGCTCGCCCAGTACGAGGGGCATGCCACGCGCTTCCGCTCGCGGACCCACGGACAGGTCACCGTCCCGCTGGTCGTGCGGATGCCGTACGGCGGCGGCGTGCGCGCCCTCGAGCACCACTCGGAGAGCCGCGAAGTGCTCTACGCGCACCTGCCGGGCTCGAAGGTCGTCATTCCATCGGGACCGCGCAACGCCCGCGCGCTGCTCGCGGCCGCGATCGAGGATCCCGACCCGGTGGTGTTCATGGAGCCCAAGCATTCGTACCGCGCGTTCCGCGAGGAAGTGCCCGAAGAGCGCGAGACGATGCCGATCGGCCGCGCCCAGGTCGTCCAGGAGGGCACCGACCTGACGGTGATCTCCTGGGGCGCGATGATGCGCCCGACGCTCCGCGCCGTGGCCGAGGTCGGCCAGGGACGCGGCGTGTCGATCGAGGTCATCGACCTGCTGACGATCGCGCCGCTCGACGCCGACACGATCGTCGCCTCGGTGGAAAAGACCGGG
>JAJRXN010000202.1 GCA_024276295.1 Acidobacteriota bacterium | reverse complement strand
GTCCTGCCGCCGGCGGTCGAGCCGGCGCAACGCGCGTTCGGCGGTCTCGCCGGCGACGAACTCCTTGGCCCAGATCCCGTGCTCGGGCCACACGCCGGCAAGTTCCTCGACCAGCCGTGGCCGGCCGGACGCCTCGCCGATCGCGACGGCCCAGTCGAGTTCCTCGGCCAGGCTCTCGCCGATCTCCGGCCGGGCCAGGCCGACCGCGATGTCGAACGACCCCTGGTAGCGGGTGTGGATCGAGACCCGGAAGGTCGAACTCTCCTCCTCCCGGCGCCGCGGCGTGATCCAGATCCCCTGCGGCGGGACGTCCGAAAGCCGCACCTGCTGGCCTCCGCCGATCAGGAACACCGCCTCGCGCACCAGACTCGTGCTCTCGAACGCCGTCGCCAGCCGCTCGCGCTCCCGGGGCTCGATCCGCTCGTCGAAGGTCAGCACGTCCTCCCAGCGGTACTCGCGGCCGGTGTCCGGATCGACGGCGATCCACTGCGGTGGCCCGAGCCAGCGCCGGAACCCCTCGGTCAGCGCCCGGCGGGCCTCGGCGATCGCCTCACGCACCACCCGGTCGTCGCAGAACAGGCCGAGGCGGGTCAGCTCGCGGCGCAGCGTGCGGTAGCTCGCGGGATGGTCGGCGCCGTAGCGACCGAGCAGCCGCACGATCGCCAGCGCGCGCTGCCGTGCCGCGTCGGGCCGCGCGCCGGCGACTTCGCGTCCGAGCAGCCGCTCGGCGAAGCGCACCAGCGCCAGCAGGGCCGCCGGCGTCAGCGTCTGGCGCGCCAGCCGGTCGATCGTCTCCTCGTCGAGCCCGTCGCGGTCCGCACCGAGGAAGCGCTCGATCGTCGTCTCGACCCGGGCGTCCTCCTCGAGCGGGAGCAGCGCCGCGAAGGCGGCGCGCCGCACGTCGGTTTCCCCGGCGCCGGCCGCCGTTCGCAGGGCGAAGTGCGCCAGTTCCGCGGTCTGGGCGTTTTCCGACAGCGCCGGGACCGAGAGCACCTCGATCGCCAGGCGAGCCGCCTCCTCGTTGCCGGAGTGCAGCGCCGAGGCCGCGCGGTGCAGGTCCTCGATCGCCGGTTCGCCCCGCCCGGCGACGCGCCGCAGCCGGTCGAGATCCTCGGCATCCAGCGGTTCGCGCTCGGCGTAGTCGAGCCGCTCGACTCCGCGCGGGACGCGCCGGCGTCGCAGGCGCGAAGCGGGATCCATCGGGGCCAGACGGTACAGCCGGTCGTTGCCGAGCCACAGCCGCGGACAGGTCAGGAACTGGCCGAGATCGATCGTGTGCCCGGCGATCCGGTAGCGCACGCTGCCGATCTGCACGATCTCGCCCCGTTCGTCGCGACCGGCGGCGCGCAGCGGAAGCCGCGCCCCCGTCGGCAGGATCACCAGGTCCCCCCCCTCGACCCGCACGTCGCGGGTCGTCACGCCGAGGGCCTGGAACAGCCGGTTGGGCAGCCGGACGTCGAGTCCACGCCCTGGAAGGCGGAGCGGAACCTGGCGGTAGAACTCCTCGATGATCTCCGCGAAGTTCTCGACGACGACGCGGCGCCGAAACGTCCCCTTGGGGGTCAGCTCGCCGCACCGTTCGTCGAAGTCGCGATCGAGGACGGCGAAGTCGACGATCCGCTCGTACGGCGCCAGGAATCCGTTGACCGAGACCACGATCGAGCGGAAGTACTCGCGGAGCTGCTCTTCGCCGAGCGCGCGCAGCGAGACCTCGCGATACTCGAAGTTCGGCACGATCAGCAGCGTGTTGTACTCGCGGTGGTCGCCGACGAGGAATGCGCGGCGCACGGCGTCGAAGTCGGTGAACAGCTTCTCGATCCGCTGCGGGGCGATGGTCTGGCCCTTGACGTTCTTGTAGATCTCCTTCTTGCGGTCGAGGATCCGGAAGTGGCCGTCGTCCGAGCGCTCCATCAGGTCGCCCGTGTGCAGCCAGCCGCCCTCGAAGGCCGCCTGCTGGTCCTCCGGCTCGATGTAGCCCGGCGTGACGTACGGCCCGCGGATCAGCATCTCGCCGTCGTCGGCCAGTCGCACGTCGATCCCGGGCAGCGGCACGCCGAGGCTCTCCTCGCGGTAGTCGCCGGGCGGCGTCATCGTGATGCCGCCGGTCGCCTCGGTCATGCCGAACCCGCTCATCAGCGCGATCCCCTGGCGCTGGAAGAAACGGAACACCTCCGGATCGAGGTAGCCGGCCGCCGAGAGCCCCCAGCGCAGCCGCCCGCCGACCACGGCGCGCGTCGCCGCGAGGATCTCGTCGTCGGACGCCGTCTCGACGTCGACGCGGCGGGCGATCTCCTCGTAGAGCTGCGTCCACTTGAGCGGGACGCTGATGAACACCGTCGGCTCCCAGCGCTGGAACCGCTCGACCATCCCGTCGAGCGACGGGTCCTCGAGAAACACGTACTGCGCGCCCCAGTACACGCTGGCCAGCAGCTCGAGGAAGCGTCCGAACGTGTGATAGAGCGGCAGGTAGGCGAGGAACACGTCGCGCTCGCCGATCTCCGGCAGGGCCAGCCCGCGGGCGAAGCGCTTCGTGACGAGGTTGCCGACCGCAAAGCGGATCCCCTTCGGGCGGCCGGTCGTCCCCGACGTGACCATGATCGTCGCCAGGTCGTCGATCCCGGGCCGGGCGCGCATCGCGGCGACGACCGATCGTGGCACGGACGCGCCGGCGCCGACCAGGTCCCGCAGGCCGAGCACCCCATCGCGCCGTGGCGCGCCGTCGAGCCGCACGAGGTGCTCGAGCCGGGGCAGCCGGTCGCGCAGTTCGCAGAGCCGGCGCTCGAGGACGTGCTCCGAGAACAGCACGCAGTTCGTGCCGGTCCGCTCTAGCAGGTACGCGAGGTCCTCGTCCGGAACGGACGTCGGGATCATCAGATCGACGATGCCGGCGGTCAGGCAGGCGAGGTCCGCGAGCGCCATCTCGGGACTGTTCGAGGCCATGATCGCCACCGGCGGCTCGGGCGCCTCGCCCCGCAGCGCCACGAGCCCGCGCGTGATCCGCTCGACGTCGGCCGCGGCATCGAGCCAGGAGATCCGCCCGCGGCTCCCGCGGCGCGAGGGGACGCGGAACAGGGTCCGCGGCCCGAAGGTCTCGACCCGCTGTTCCCAGAGCCGGCCGAGGTTGAACCGGCCATGCCGTATCAGATCGAGGACCGTGCCGAACGCATCGTCGACCCGCCCGGAGGCGGCGACGGCCCGCGCGAAGCTCGAGCGCCGCACGAGGTCGAGCCAGTCCCGCGCAGCGCGGACCAGCTCGTCGTCACCGTCCGCCGCCGCCCGCCCGGAGCGCCCGGCGAAAGACCGGACCAGGTGGTCGCCGAGGTCGAGAAACGCCGCGGCCGCCGGTTCGTGCTCGTCGTCGACGTCGATCTCGCGGAGTGCGGCGAGCGCCGCGGCGACGAACGACACCGCCTCGCGATCACCGGCCAGCGTGTCCGCCGGAACGCCGGCGGCGACCGACAGCAGCCGGCTCGGCGTGACGCCGCCCGGCGCCGCACCACCGAGGAACCGGCGCAGGCCGCGCTCGAGCGTCGGGCTGAGAGTGATCATCGGT
>JAJRXN010000201.1 GCA_024276295.1 Acidobacteriota bacterium | reverse complement strand
GCCGTTCGATCCGCCGGCGGTCGTCCGGAGCGTCGAGGCGATCGCCGCGCTGGCCGACGAGCTGCGCGAGGCGATCCGCCCCGCGATCGTCGCCGACCTCGCCGGGATGGCCGAGCGGGTCGCCCGCGAGACGCGACGCGCCTTTCGGCACGAGCTGCGGCTGAACCGGGACGAGGGGCACGCGCGGCTTGCCGTGGCGGTGCGCGAGAGCGATCTCGAGGCGGCGATCGCCGCGCTGCTCGAGCGGCTGATGTCGCGGGGTCACGTCGCGGGTCCGGTCGATCTCGAGATCCGCCACGGCGGCGACGTGGCGCGGGTGCGCGTCGGCTGGACGATCGGCGACCGCCTGCGGGTCGACCCGGAGCACATCGCCCAGCCGCTGCGCCAGCTCGCGGCCTACGGCGCCGGCGTGACGATCGACGAGAACGTCCACGAGCAGCGGATCACGGTCGAACTGGCACTTCCGCTGGCCGAGGCGCGGATCGCCAACTGACGGGCGCGCGCGACCGCGCGCCGGTCTAGAGGCGGCGGGCGTACTCGCCGGGCGGCATCTTCCAGACCGGCACGCCGCAGTAGCGCGCGCCCTCCGGGCACCAGGGACGCGTCGCCGCCCGCTCGCGGATCGCGCACGGCGGCAGCAGCCAGCGGCCGAGGCGCGGATGGACTTCGGCGATCTGCAGCGCCTCGTCGAGGCTCGCGCGCCAGATCTCCTCCTGCGCGTTCCAGCACAGCCGCATCGCGTGCTTGTGCCGGATCGCCGAGTAGTCGCCCGATTCGGTGAAGCGTACCGCGACCGCGTTCGGCAGCAGGTAGGCGGCGACGGCCACGGGGATGCCCTCGCGTCGCAGCGCGCCGAGCGCGTCCCACGTCGCGGCGACGGTCTCGTCGAACAGCCGGCGCGCCGGTTCGCACCGCGCGATCAGCGACGGGGCGATCACGTCCGGCTCGTCCGAGAGCTGGCCGAGCAGCACCGGTCGCGAGCCGGGCGTCATCCGGTGGCGCTGGTCCTGCGAATCGGCGGTGTGCGAGAGCTTCTTGCGGAACGTGTAGTGCGCGTGATGCATCGCCCGCGAGAGCGGACTGAGCGTCGTCAGGTTGAGCGCCTCGCCGAGCAGCGGGTTGCGCGACGGGTCGGCCAGCAGCGCGATCGCGTCGTCGTCGGACAGCGCGCTGCGCGGCGCCCCGAGCAGGTCGCGCACCGCCTGGGCCGTCAGGGCCTCGCCCTCCGGTGCCCAGCCGACGAGCCGCGAGACGCGGTCGCCGAGCGCGGCGTCGAACTCGGCGCGGAAGCGGCCGGCGCGATCCGGATCGAACGCGCCGCCGAGCCGGTCGAGCGTTCGGGCCTCCGGGAGTTCCCCGGCATCGAGCGGCCGCTCGAACAGCCGGCCGAAGTCGGGATCGAGCCGGCGGACCGCCTGCGCCATCTTCCCGACGACGTCGGCCACCTCCCACGGCACGTCGGGCTGGCGGCACAGCCGGTGGTACCGCAGCAGCGTGATGCCGGAGATCGTGTGGTAGAGCCGCGCCCACGTCGCCACCGGGAGCACGTAGCGCGCCGCCTCCTGGGCCTTGCGGCGGATCTCGGTCCTCCAGCGCTCCGGCTGGCGGGCCCGCGCCGGGAAGATCTCGTGGAAGATCGAGGCCGCGACCGGGAACAGGAGTTCGGTCAGTGCCCGGTAGGCATCCTGCTGGCGCTCGATCGTCGTCTCGTAGAGCGTCCGGGCCCGTCCGGAGAGTTCCGGGACGAGCACGGAGCCCTTCCGGACGCGGACGTAGCGCTGGCTGACCTGCTCGGAGTTGTAGAACGGGTGCGCGTGGAAGAACGCCCACAGCGCGTGGCGCGAGACGCGGTCGATCGCGAACTGGAAGTGGGCGTGCTGGAAGACCGTGTGATGCCCGGCCTGGTAGATGCTGCGCGCGATGCCGTCGCGCCGCGCGAGCACCCGCTCCCGCTCCTCGGCGTCGTCGATGCCGGCGCCGGCGACCTCCGCGGGCGAGACGATTCCCTTGGCGGCGTAGCAGGTGCGAGCTGCCGCGACCGCGTTGTCGTAGGGACGTTCGAAGGCATCGACCAGCCGAACGTCGGGCGGTGGGGAGGCCAGGCGCACGTCGCGGCTCCTCTCGCGCCCGGATTATCTCACCGAACGCGCGGCGCGATGGGAGCGCGACCCCGAACCGGGGCCTGGCGCATCCGCCTTCCGTGGATCAGCGGGCGTCCTGCGGCGTGGCCCAAGGCACGCCGGCCGAGGCGAGCGCCTCCTCGCGGGTTCCCTCGGCCGCCGCGGCGGCCGGTCCGGTCGGGCCGCCGGTGTCCACCGGACGTCCCGCCTCCTTCCACGCCCGGAATCCGCCGGCGAGGTAGCGCAGCCGGCGGAACCAGCGGTGAGTCAGCTCGTGCGCGACGTGCCGCGCCGGTCCACCCGGAGCCCCGTCGTCGTCGATCAGCACGACGAGTTCCTGCGTGTGGCACTCCTGCGGAATCCAGCGCAGCGGCCAGGCTCCCTCGCGTGGCAGGTGCCGTGCGCCCGGGACGTGTCCGGCGACGAACGCCTCGGCGTCGCGCAGATCGAAGACGTGCACCCTGCCGCCGGGCAGGCCCGGGTCGGCGAGACCGCCCTCGATCAGCGCGGCGAGTTCGTCGGCCGCGATCGGCCGGATCACGACTGCCTCGCTTCCGCGATCGCCTGGGCGATCGCCGGGACGAGTTCCTCGGCGTCTCCGACGATGCCGTACGTCGCCTCGTTGAAGATCGGCGCGTCCTTGTCCTTGTTGATCGCGACGATCACCTGCGAGCCGCGGATGCCGACCACGTGCTGGATCGCGCCGGAGATCCCGACGCCGATGTACAGCTTCGGACTGACGATCTGCCCCGACGAGCCGATCTGGTGGTCGTGCGGCAGCCACTCGCTGTCGACCACCGGCCGTGAGGCCCCGACCGCCGCGCCGCCGAGCGCCTCGACGAGCTGGCCGATGAGCTGCTGGAACTTCTCCTTCGAGCCGAGCCCGCGACCGCCGGCGACGATCATCTCGGCGCTCGAAAGGTCGACCGTGCTCTCGCCGGCATCGTGGATCTCGAGCACGCGGCGGCGGATCCGGTCCCCCGAGAGGTCGATCGTGTGCGCATCGACGGTGCCGCCGTGATCCTGCGGCAGGTCGTCGGCCGGGAACGCTCCGGACTGCAGCGTCGCGAAGTGCGGCGCCGGGCCGCGGTCGAAGATCCGCGCCACGAGCTTGGCGTCGTACGGCTGGCGGTGGAACACGACCTTCTCGGCGTCGATCTCCATGTCGACGCAGTCGGAGATCACCGGTGCGTCGAACGTCGCCGAGATCAGCGGCAGCAGGTCCTGCGCGAGGTAGGTGTGCCCCATCAGCACCCACTCGGGCTCCAGCTCGCGGATCAGCGGCGTGATCGCGAGCCGGTAGCCGTCCGGCGTGTACTGCGCGAGCAGTTCGTGATCGAAGTGGTGGACGACGTCGGCGCCGGACGACGCCACCGCCTGCGCCACCGCCTCGGTGCCGTGACCGGCGACGACCGCCAGCGCGCGTCCCCCGGTGGCCTGCGCCATGCGGCGTGCCAGCGAGAGCGCCTCGAGGCTCGGCCGGCGCGGCGCCCCGTCTTCGTGCTCGATGACGACCAGAACGTCCTTCGCCATGATCCAGC
This sequence comes from Acidobacteriota bacterium, assembly GCA_024276295.1. Lineage (GTDB taxonomy): Bacteria > Acidobacteriota > Polarisedimenticolia > J045 > J045 > J065. Next base: position 1,213 of record JAJRXN010000201.1, on the reverse strand, counting down.
CTCCCCTAGAGGACCTTCGCCTCGCGGCGCAGCTTGTCGACGAGGGTCGCCGCGATCTCCTCCGGCTTCCCTTCGATGAACTCGCACTGGCTCTTCTTCTCCGGCGGCGCCAGTGAGAGCACCTCGAGGCGCCGGCCGGCCTTGCCGATCCGGTCGGCCGAGAGCCCCAGCTCGGTCGGCGTCGGCTGCCCGACCGGCTTCTTCTTGGCCGCCATGATTCCCTTGAGCGAGGTGAAGCGGACCTCGTGGATGCCGCTCTGGATGCCGAGCACCGCCGGCAGCGGAATCTCGGAGACCTCCTGGCGCGACGCCTCGAGTTCCCGGACGACCCGCAGGCCGCCGTCGACCTGTTCGACGCCCATCGTCAGGAACACCGCCGGCCGGTCGAGCAGGCCGGCGAGCAGGATCGGCGTCTCGGCGTAGCCGTCGTCGTCGGCGCGCGTCCCGCAGAGCACCAGCGGGGCCTCCTCGGCCTGCGCCACCGCGGCCAGCGCCCGCGCGACGCACAGTGGGTCGCCGCCCTGGAAGTCCGGGTCGACGAGGTGGATGCCGCGGTCGGCTCCCATCGCCAGCGCGGAGCTGATCGCCTTGCGGGCCCGCTCGGGGCCGAGCGTGACGACGACGACCTCTCCCTCGCCGGCCGCTTCCCTGAGCCGCAGGGCGGTCTCCACTGCGTAGCGGTCGGATTCGTTGGTCTCCCAGCTCAGGTCGGTCTCGACGATCCGCGTGCCGGACTCGTCGAGCTGCAGGCGGGCGTTCTTGTCCGGAACCTGCTTGATCGCCACCAGGATCTTCATCGGCAGGCGCTCCTCTGCTCGGGGCGGGAATCGATGCGCGGCGCCGGGTGCCGGCCGACTCGTGGTCCGGCCCGGGCGCGAAAGAACGGGAAGGTTAGCCTGCCGGCGGAGAACTCGGCAAGGCGGCCTGCGGGGGGCGCCGGCTCAGCGCGAAGCCTGTCGCGGTAAGCCGGCGCCGCGCCTCAGGGCGCGAAGCGGTTGCCGACCAGCGGCTTCGCTTCGGTCTGCGGGACGTGGCAGCTCATGCAGGGCCAGCGGTGCCCGTCGAGCGTCCCGCCGACGAAATGCGTGGCCGGCACGGCCGTGGCGCCGAAGTCGGCGGCGCTGTCCGGGTCGTGACAGCCGAGACACGAGTTCTCGTCGCGGGTGATCGGCAGCAGGCCGTCGACGCTGTGAGGGACCACCGGCGGTGCCTC
>JAJRXN010000200.1 GCA_024276295.1 Acidobacteriota bacterium | reverse complement strand
TCCCCGAGCCTGCTGGAAACGGTTGGAGATGATGATCGGTCCGGCGGGTGTGGAGTCCGATCAGGCCATGTGCACACGCCTAGGCTCGCTGCACGCAGTCATGGTCGGCGCGCCGACGATTCTCCTCGACCCTGTCCGGGTTCGCCCGGCAGATCCCTTGCGAGATCGTGCATGAGAAGGACTCCGCGCAGGGACAAGAGTCGCTGTCCAGGCCTGGTCGGACCCTGGCGGGGCCTGCATGCGGTGCGGCCATGGTTGTCCGCAGGCCCGTGTCGGCCTGTTCGCGTGATGTCGAAGTCCGCGGTCGTGCACCGGGTCACGGTGCGGACCGACGCTCCGACCCTGATCAGCACAGGCATCGAAGCCGGACCGAATCGTGCGTTCGCGCGGCGCGGGACCGGAGACCGCGTGCCGGACGGACTCGACGGGCGGATGCGATTCGCCCTGCCTGTCGAGCTGGAACGCCAGGCGCGTGCCCTGCTCGATGCGCTCGTGCCCGTGGCGCGCGGGTTTCATGTCTCGGTCGAACTCGCAGTCTCGCGGATGACGACGACACGCTCGCCCGGCCCGCGACTGCGCCGTCAGGAACGGCTCGCCACGGTCCAGGTGCGCATCGGCCGGACCAGTGCCACACCGGTCTGGACGAGGACGTTCCTCTGGTCCGATCCGGGAGCCGGCGCATCCGCGAACCGCCCGGGGCTGCACGAACTCTGCGAGCGGCACGCGGCGACCGCGCAGGCGGAACCCGGTCCGGATCCGGAGTGGCGCGAGCCGGCGCTGCCGCTGGCGGTCACGGCCGATGCCGCGGCCGACCTGCTGCGGGTCGAACTCGGCCGCTGGCGCGCCGTCGGACCGGGCGTGCGCGTCGCGCCTCCGAGCCTGGACGTCCTGGGTCACGAGGTCCCGTCCGGCTCCGGCCGTAGAGGCCGCCCCCCGGGGCCGGTCGCGCTTGCGCGCCGCGGCGTCACGACCCGCCACGTGACTGCCCCGCGCCCCGCGCTCGGTGGATCGTGGAGGGCTCCGGGACGGCCCTGCTGGCCGCTCGTCGAGGCCACGACCCTGCGGACCGCCGCGCTTCCGGAGCGCGGCTGCCTGCTGGTGGCGATCGTCCCGCTCGGGCGGCTGCTCTGCGGGCGCGGTGCGTGGATCGAGCGCGGCGCCGTCGCGCGCTCCTGGGGGCCGGTGCCGATTCCGCCGGCGTGGTGGTGGGTCGCCCACTTCGGTGACGCCACCGGTCCCGCGCTCGACGACGGGTCCGGCCCTCCGGTCCGGACGCCGGGTTTCTTGCTGCTGGACCGCTTCCTGACTCGGAACCGATACTCCCCGCCGGAGAGGAGCCGGCGATGCGACGTCTTGCAGCCGCCATGCTGATCGCGCTGCTCGCGGTGGCCGTGATCGTGCTGATGCTCATGGCGCGGGCGACCCGGGAGATGGCCGGCGCCGCCATCGCCGTCTCGCCGGGTGCCGGAGAGCGCGCGGCCGAGGAACCTTCGTCCGGGAACGCGGCGGAAATGTCGCGCCGGCTGCGCACAATGCAGCAGGCGACGGACGAACACGGCCGGCAGATCGAGGAAGCGCTCGAAGAGGCCCCCTGACCGCTGGCGTCCCGGTTCGTCTCGCGGGATGCTCTCGTCCATGGATCCGCTGCTCGAGGCGCGCGGTCTGAGCGTCCGGCTCGGAGAGCGCGAGATCGTTCGCAACGTCGACCTCGCGCTGTCCGCCGGCGATCTGCTCGCGGTCACGGGACCGAACGGCGCGGGCAAGACGACCCTGCTCCGGGCGCTTGCCGGCGTGCTGCCCGCCGCGGCGGGCGACGTGCTGCTCGCCGGCCGGCCGATCGGCGGCCTTTCCCGGCGCCAGGTGGCCCGCGACCTCGCGTACCTTCCGCAGGACACGCACACCGCGTTTTCGATCTCCGTGGCCGAGGTCGTCGCGCTCGGTCGCTACGCTCACGTCGGTCCGCTGCGGCCGCTGGCGGCGGAAGACCGCCGGATCTGCGCCCGGGCGATGGAGCAGGCCGACGTCGCCCACCTGGCCCGGCGCGCGCTGCCGTCCCTGTCCGGGGGCGAGCGGCGACGCGTCTTTCTCGCCCGGGCGATCGCCCAGCAGGCGCGGATCCTGGTGTTCGACGAGCCGACGAGCGCCCTCGACGTCGGGCACGCCCTCGGGACGATGGCGCTGCTCGAGGGGCTGGCCCGGGAAGGGCGCGCGGTCGTCCTTTCGCTGCACGACCTGACCCTCGCCCTGCGCGGTCCGACCGGTGCGTTGCTGCTCGACGGCGGGCGCGCCGTTGCGCGGGGAGAACCGGCGGCGACCCTGACCGGCCCGGCGGCGCGCCGGGCGTTCGGCGTCGCGCTGTCGGTGACCGGACCGCCGTTCGCGATCGTCCCCGCGGAGGGGGCGACTCGGCCGCAGGACGGCTGACAGACCGGGGCGAGCAGGAGCGCGCGGTCAGGGGCGGGCGAGACGGAGCAACGGCTGTCCGCTGCGGACCTCGGTGCCGTCTTCGGCGAGGATCTCCTCGACCCGCGCCGCGTCGAGGTCGTCCGGCGGATCGAACGCGATCGGGGAGAAGCACTTCATGACCTCGACGAGTCCGATCGTCTGGCCCCGCCGGACGGTCTGCCCCGGCTCGACGAACGGCGGAGCCTCGGGTGCGGAGCGGCGGTAGAAGGTTCCGTGCGTCGGGGAGTGCACGTAGATCCCCTCGCCGGGACGCTGCTCGTCGTCGGTCGCCGCGATGCCGTCGCCCGCCTGCCAGGGGCCGAGGACGAGCAGTTCCTGTCCGTGCTGACAGGTGTTCCAGCGGTCCGGCATGTGGACCGTCCGGATCACCCCCGTCGTGCCGGCCGGAACGACGAGGCGGAACCACTGCTCGTCGCGGACCAGCACGCCGACCCCGCTTCCGGGAACGACCGCCTCGCCGAGGTCCCGCACCAAGGAGACGAGCCCGGGTCCCGGACAGGCCAGGCCGGTGGCTCCGTCGTCGAGGCGCACGGACAGCAGCGCGAGCACCCGCCGGGACGTGCGCACCGGTTCGACGTGGGGAGACATCGACGCGACCGCTCAGGCCATCGCGCGGGGAGCGAACACTCCCATCTCGCGCTCCATGTCCTGGGAAAGTCCGGCGATCACCTCTTCCCAGTCGACCTCGCCGCGTTCGAGGATCGACTCCGCGATGCGTCGTGCGGCATGCTGTCCGAGCCGGTCGAGAAACTCGCGGTTCTCGAGCATCCAGCGCTGGAAAGACACCACGGTCTCTTTGTGAGCTGTCATCGATGCCTCATCCCGCGCTTCGCGGGGGAGTTCATCTTAGCCCAAGCCGACGCGCGGTCGACAGGATTCGGCCGACGTTTTCCCTCCGGCGTGCAAGACTTGTTTGCCAGCGTTTCGGTTTGTTTCCGGAGGCTGGCCGGAATGGAGATCACGTCATCGTGTCCGCCGAGCTTCGCCGATGGATCCGCCGCACCATGCTCGCCCTCGCGACCGTCGTTCCGGCGGTCGGGCCGTCCGGCTGCGTTTCGGTGCCGGCGATCCGGTCGGTGCATCCCGGCCTGCCGGCCGAGCTGCTCGCGCGGGCCGAAAGGGGCGACGCCGAGGCGCAGTACCGCATCGGTCTGGCCTACGACGAAGGCGTGCTCGTTCCGCGTGACGCGTTTCTTGCGGCACGCTGGCTGCGGCGCGCCGCCGAGCAGGGACATCCCGCCGCGGCCTCGCGGCTCGGCACGCTCTACTTCACGGGAAGGGGACTGCCGCGCGACCTGGCGCTGGCGCTCGCGTGGTATCGCCGGGGCGCCGAGGCGGGAGATGCCGAGGGGATGGCCGGGCTCGCGGTGATGCTGTTCGAGGGACTCGCCACCGAACGCGATCCGGTGCGCGCCTTCATGTGGGCCGACCTCGCGGCCGAGCGCGGCAACGCCTACGCCCGCGAGCTGCGGGACACGCGGATCGGTCCAGCGTTGACCGGGGAGCAGCGGGCCAGGGCGCGTGACCTGGCCCGCGCCCGCCGGTCGTCGCTTCCGTGACCAGGTGTCAGCCCGCGTCCGGATCCGGTCCCGCCGTGCCGGCGAGGTGGCGATCGAGAAACTCGCGGATCGCGCGGTAGGCGCGGTGCCTGTTCTTCTTCTTGCGGATTCCGTGGCCTTCGTCATCGAGCACGAGGTACTCGACGGGGACGCCGTTGCGTTCGACGGCGGCGACGATCTCGTCCGACTCGATCCTGAGCACGCGCGGATCGTTGGCTCCCTGCAGCACGAACAGCGGCCTGCGGATCGACTCCGCGTGGAACAGCGGCGAGATCTCCTTGAGGTACTTCTCGTCGGTCAGCGTGCCGAACTCCTTGGTGAACCCCTTCTTGAGGCTCTCCCACCACGGCGGAATGCTGGCCAGCGTGCGGTGCCAGTTCGCCACGCCGAAGATGTCGACGCCGACCGCGAACTCCTCCGGCTCGAACGCCAGGGCGGCGAGGACCATGTAGCCCCCGTAGCTGCCGCCGATGATCCCGATCCGCTCCGGATCGATCACGCCGGTTTCCACCAGCATCTTCTTCGACGCCACGCAGTCCGCCAGGTCGTCGCGGCCGTGGCGGCCGTCGTCGGCGAGCTGGAACGAACGCCCGTAGCCCGAGCTGCCGCGGTTGTTGATCGCGTACACCGCGTACCCGTGGTTGACGAGGTACTGGATCAGTCCGCGATATCCGATCCGCGACTGTCCGCCCGGTCCGCCATGGACCCACACCAGGGCCGGTGCCGGACGCTCCGGGCTCGCCCCGTGCGGGATGTAGAGGATTCCCGGGATCTCCATCCCGTCCCATGACGCGAAACGCACGACGCGCCCTTCGACGAGGTCGCCGGGATCGATCTCCGGGCTCAGCGTCCGGACCAGCCGCCGCGGGCTACCATCCGGCAGGTCCTGGACGAACAGGTCGTTCGGCATCCGTGCGTTGCTGGCGTAGAACGCGATCCGGTCGTCGTTCGCCGAGACGGCGAGCGCTCCGATACTGGCCGCCTGCCCGAGCGCGGGCAGCGTCAGCTCGCGCAGGCCGTCCCTGGCGAACATCCGCAGCACGGTGCGCGCGTCGGCGTTGATCGAGACGACGAGGTACCGGCCGCTCGGCGAGAAGCGGGCCGACGTGACGTCCCAGTCGGGCTCGACGAGCGTCGTGCGCTCTCCGCTGCCGAGATCGATCGAGACGAGGTGGAGGAACTCGCTGCCGTCGTCGGTCAGCACCAGCAGGCTCCGGCCATCGGGCGTGAACTCGACCGCGCGGAAGACGACGTCGCCTTCGTGCGGTGTCAGGTGTCGCATCGCGCCGCTCGCAAGGTCGCGGATGAAGACGTCGGAGTTCGTGCGCGTGTCGGGTCGGGTCAGGGCGAGGAGCCGCCGGTCCGGGGAGAGGTCACCGAAGGCGAACCCCTCGTCGTTGCGGAACAGGAGACTCCGCCCGTAGCCGTCGACCTCGTACAGGTAGACGTCGAAGAACCGGGGATCGCGTTCGTTGGTGCCGACGAGAAAGCCGCGCCGGTCGTGGGTGAACCCGTACCAGTTCGCCTTCAGCCGCTCGCCCGGCGTCAGGTCGGTCAGCGTGCCGTCGATCTCGCGCACCCAGATGTGGGTCAACTCGTTGCCACCGCGGTCGGAGGAGACGAGGATCCGCTCGTCGTGCGGGAAGTAGCCCAGCGCGTACACGCTGTCGGTCGTCGAGGTCGTCAGCGCGACCGGCTCGTCCCCGTCGACCGGCACGGCCCACGCGTTGAAGATCCCGCTCCGGTCCGACGAGACCAGCACCTTCGAGCCGTCGGGCGAGAACGACAGCCCCGACAGGCTCGTCGTCTCGAGGAACTGCTCGAT
>JAJRXN010000199.1 GCA_024276295.1 Acidobacteriota bacterium | reverse complement strand
TGCCAGGCGGCGATCTCGGCCGCCCGCACCAGCGTCCGCTCGTCGATCGCCGGCGCGCGGGCCGGCCGGGCGATCCAGGCCAGCACCACCAGAACGGCCGCGCCAGCGAGGGCCGCCGCCTGCCGCCAGCGGACCGGTCGCCGGGGCGCTCGCCCCCGCGCCTGCGCGCACAGCGCATCGACGGGAGGCGCCGCACGACGGTCCGCCGCGCGGAGCCGGCCGAACGCCCGCCGCAGATCCTCGTCGCGCAGCAGGTCGTTCATCGCGGTTCCTCCCCATCCAGCAGGCGACGAAGCTGCCGCTTGCCGCGCTCGTAGTGCGTCCGGGCCGTTCCGAGCCGCAGACCCAGGCACCGCGCGGCCTGCTCGATCGTCATCTCCTCGTAGAACACGAGGTGCAGCACCTCGCGCTGCCGATCGGAAAGCCGCGCCAGCGCCCCGGCGACCCGGCGCGCCGTCTCGTCGCGCGCCAGGGTCTCGTCCGGCCCCGGGAGGGCGGGCCTCGCCGCGGTCACCAGGCCGAACCGCCCGGCGAGCAGGCTCCTGCGGGCGCGTCGGCGGCGCTGGCCGGCCGCGATGCGGCGGATGACGCCGAAGAACCAGGTCCGGAACCGCGAGCGGCCGTCGAACCGCGCCGATCCGTCGAGCACGCTGGTCCACGCCATCTGCAGCACCTCCTCGGCGAGGTCCCGGTCGCGCCGGCAGCAGGCCAGCGCCCAGCCCCACGCGGCCTCGTGGTGCTCCCGGAGCGCCTGCTCCAGCCCGGCTCGGTCCATCCACACCTCGCGTCGGCTGCGTGGTCACCGATTGGGTGGTCCGACGCCCCCCACCATAGGACACGCCGCGGCGGAGACGACCGCCGCGACGCCGCGGATTCGCCGTGGCCGTCACGGGCGTGGCTTGCGGAAGCGGAACAGGAAGCGGTTCGTCCTGTCGCGGTGCGCCGCGTCGTCGGCATGCGGGTCGACGACGCAGGAGCGCGGCACGTCCGCAGGACGGTGGCGAAGGCGAGAATCACTCCTCGCGAGAGGATCGTCGACGGCGTCCTCGGGGTTCTCCTGCCTGCCGAACGATCGCCAAGCCTACGGGCATCCTGTCAGGTCGGCTCCCCAGCGCGCGCACGCCGCGTCGCGGGCCGCGCGGAACGATCCGACCGTCGAACCGGTCTTCCCGGCCGCGTCGACACCCCTCGCGCTGACCGTGATGTCGGCGCCCGGTGCCGACGCGTGGGCCCCGGTCAGCCGGCCGTCCTCCCCGAGCGTGTACCGCCGCACCAGCCGGTGGTCGCGCGGCACGAGTCGGTCGTCGCCCAGGACCGTGGCCGGCGTGCCGAAGTCGTCCTTGAGCGTCAGCCGCAGCGTCGCGATCCGTTCGAGTTCGAAGCCGCCCTCGGCGCGAACGACCTCGAGACGGGCCCGCAGCGCCGCCTCGTCGGAGCCGAGCAGGACGACGCGCACGTCACCGCCCGACGTGTCGGCGTAGACGCGGATCTCGTCGTCCTCCGCCGGGCGGTACGCCGCCCCGTCGGGCAGCGGCGGCACGTCGAGTCGCCGCTGCGTGACACGCGGGCTCGCATCGCAGGCGTCCTCGACCGTCACCGTCACGCGCCACGTGGAGTCGAACCCCAGCGGCGGGAACCTGTCGTCCAGCAGCGGCACGAAACGCACCGCGAGTTCCGGCGGTCGGCGATCTTCGGCGGCGAACCGCGGACGCTGGACGCGCAGCACCTGCCAGTACTCGTCGACCCGCTGCTGGAACCAGCTCAGCGCATCGATCCGGCCGTCCCCGCTGAAGTCCGCCAGCCGCGGCGTGAACTCGACGTTCCAGCTCGGCACGTGGTTCGTGTCGAACCGCCCCGTTCCGTCGCCCCGTGCCCAGGCGAGCACCGGCGTCGGGCTGACCAGGTCGAGCGTGCCGTCGCCGTCGAAGTCGAGCAGGACGTCCCTGCGGTCGATCGGCATCTCGCCCTGCCAGACCAGGAGCAGTTCGCCGTCCGGTCCGCGCTCCATCACGCGCACGCGGCTCGACCGGCCATCGCCCGACTGGATGAACAGCTCGGTGACACCGTCGCCGTCGAGATCGCGGCTCGCCACCGCCTCGAGCCGGCGAGGACCGGTCCACTCGAACAGCACCTGCGGAGCCGCCCATCCGGCCCGATCCGGCAGCGTCCGGTGCCAGACGACGGCCTCACGAGCCACCGCCGGATCGAGGCACGACTCGAACAGCACGTCGTCGATCCCGTCGCCGTCGACGTCCCCGGTGGACAGCCTCATCCCGTGCTCGCAGCCGGACGTGCGCGGCAGGCGATGTTCACCCTCGCGGTACGAACGCCCCTCGAGGTAGAGCGGCCAGACTCCGGTCGGCCCCGAGGACATCGAGCCGCCGTGATCGATGTTGTCGCCGAGCATGTCGAGATCGCCGTCGCCGTCGAGATCGGCGAAATCGAGCGCGAGGTACCTGTGTGCGGTCACGACGATGTCGAACGGCGTGAACGTCCCGTCGGGAAGACCCCAGGCGACATGGAGACCGCGCGTGCGACTGAGTTCGTGGTCCAGCACGTTGACGAAGTCGATCAGGCCATCGGCATCGAGATCGACGAAGTAGTAGGGGTCCGCACCGACGCTCGTCTCCTGCAGTTCGCGCAGCTCGAACTCGCCCCCGCCGAGACCGCGGGCGACGGCCAGCCGCAACGCGACGCCGGCCCCCCGACCGAGACCGACGAGGTCGACCGTCCCGTCTCGGTCCGCGTCCTCCACCCCGTGGGGAAGGAAGTTGCGCATCGCGGTGTCGCGCGCGATCTGCGGCTCGTCGAGCCTTCCGCCGGGAAGACCGCGGTACCAGAGCAGGCCGCGGCCGCTGGGGCCTCCGATCAGGATCCCGTCACGGACACCGTCGCCGTCGACGTCGGCAAGATGCACGAGCCCCGGTCCGCTCCGGCCGGACTGGCCGGGGAGCGGCGGCTCGAAGCCCCGCCCGTACAGCGTCGCGAACCCTTCGCCCCGGCCGGGCGGAAAACCGGGACCTGCGCCGCTCCCCCGGTAGTCCGCACGCGTCACGAAGTGGATCACGATGTCGTCGTCCTCGTTCCCGTCGAGATCGACCGTCTCGTAGCCGCTGGTCCGTGGCGGCAGGTCGTAGGTCCACATGGAAACGAGCCTGTTCTCGTCCGGATCGAGACGCAGCGCGTGCAGTCGCTCGTGCCGATGTGGGCGACCGAGCCACTCGACGGCCAGCAGGCCGGTCCCGGCCGCCGTGCGGTACGGCTCGATGCTGCCGACCGGTCGGAAACCCGGTTCGTCGATGAACAGTTCCGCAAGGGGGGCTTCGGGATCACCTGCGAGCCGGTGGATTTCCGGAGCGCGGAGATCCGCCGCCACCACGTCGTCGTCGCCGTCACCATCGAGGTCGACCACCCGCAGGCTGAACTGCCGCGGCGCCAGTCCCTCGCGCGTGAGCATCGCGCTCCACCCCGACCGGCCGACGCGCCAGGCCTGCAGCGTACCGGACCGCGAACCGAGAACGAGCACCTCCGCCCGGCCGTCGCCATCGATGTCGCCGGCCGCCTGTTCGTCGCTCTGGACGTCGCTCTCGAGCGCCTCGCCTCGGTCGAACCCGCCGCCGGCCCGTCCGAACAACGGCACGAGCCGCAGGTACGGCCTCGCGCCGGAGGGCGAGCTGA
>JAJRXN010000198.1 GCA_024276295.1 Acidobacteriota bacterium | reverse complement strand
TGCACGCGCACGCCCACGCGCACGCGCAGCGGGCTTGCCCCGCCGATTCTGCCTTGGAACCCTGTCATGCAGAATCGGCGCCCGTAGCGGCGGGGCTTGCCCCGCCGATTCTGCCTTGCACGCGCACGCCCACGCGCACGCGCAGCGGGCTTGCCCCGCCGATTCTGCCTTGGAACCCTGTCATGCAGAATCGGCGCCCCAAGCGGCGCCGCTACGGCCCCGCGGGATCGTCGTGGCGACGATGGGCCGGTTCGAGTTCGAGCGCGATGCGGAGCGTGACCTCCGGCGCGACGCGGATGAATCCCATCACGCGCGGCGGCTTGATGCCGTACTCGGTCATGTCGAGCGGTGCCGCGCCGACGACCGTCCAGTGGCCGTGGGCGCCGGGACGCAGATCGACCTCGAGCGACAGCGGCTGCTGCTGGCCGCGGATCGTCATCCGCCCCTCGATGCGCGCGTGCACTGCGCCGTTCGCCGCGTCGATCCGCACGTCACTGACGCGCTCGAGATCGAAGCTGATCGCCGGATGCGTCTCGACCTCGAGGAGCTTCCGCATCTTGCGGTCGCGCCCGCCGACGCCGGTCTCGAGGCTCGCCGCGTCGACCTCGACGTGGGCCGTCGGCCGGCTTGCCGGATCGCCGGGAACGAAGCGCACTTCGCCCCGGACGCTGCTCGACGATCCCTCGAACCTGTGCAGCGTGCTGCTCGCATCGAAACCGACACTCGAGGCGCCCGGCACGACGCGATAGGTGATCGCCGCGCCCGTCGGGGCCAGATCGCCGGCAGGCTCCGCCACCGCGACCGGAAGAAGCACCGCCGCCAGCACCAGCACCGGAGCGGCGCGAAGAAGCCGGACCTGCGCGTTCGCCACGATTCGCATCTCCTGTTCCCCGTCCTTGCAGCACGCTTGATCCGCCGGAGTATAGGTCCCGGTCCCGGATTCCGCCCGGACGCTTGCCGCCCGTGGCGCGAGCGGCGAGAGTGTGACCGATGTCGCCACCGTCGCGCGGTCTTTCGTCGTGGACCATCGGCCTGCTGCTGCTGGCGACGCTCGCGCTCGCCTGGGAGCGCGCCGGTCTCGAGATCGACCCCGAGAACCGCGCGCTCCGGAGCATCGACACCGTCGACGCGCGCCGCATGGCCGCACGGCGCGCGGCGTTCGGTGAGGACCGGGTCGTGATCGCGGCGGTGCTCCCGCAGGCCGGTCCCGACGGGCGGGCCGACCCGGCGGCGACGCTCGACGACCTCGCCGCGGCCTGGCGCGCGCTTCCCGCCGTCCAGCTCGTCGCCGTCCAGCCGGTCGACGGGGGCGATCTCGCGGTGGCGGTCGTCGTGATGCGACCGGGCGTCGGGCAGAGCGCCCGCGAGCTGCTGGCCGCACTGCGCGGGAGCGCGGCACCGCGCGTCCCGCCGGACGAGCGCCTCGTGCTGACCGGGCTCCCGGCGGCCGAGGTCGCCGTCGCCGCGGCGGTCGGCGCCGAGCAGCGCCGCACCGTGCCGATCGCCGGCCTGGTCCTGTTCGCGCTGCTGCTGCTGGCCTACCGCGACCTGCGGCTCGCCGCCGCCGCGTTCAGCCCGGCGCTGGCGGGCGTGTTCTGGACCGGTGGGCTGTTCCGCCTGCTCGGACACCGGCTCGATCCGATCGCCTCGCTGCTCGAGCCGGTCGTGCTGACCGTGGGGGTCGCCGGCGCGGTCCACCTCGTCGAGGCGTTCCGGCTCGAGCGCGGCCGGGGACGCGGCGGGCGCGAGGCCGCCGAGAAGGCCATCCGGGAGATCGCCTGGCCCGCCCTGCTGACCACGGCGACCACCGTCGCCGGCTTCCTCGCACTGGCGACGCATCCGATTCCGGCGGTGCGCGGCTTCGGCCTGTTCGCCGCGCTCGGCGCCGGACTGACGGTCGCGCTGACGTTCCTGATCACGCCGGAGATCCTCGCCCGCGGCCGGACGACGGACCGGATGACGATGCCCGCACCGGGCTCCGGCGCGGTGCCCCGGACGATCGCCACGGCACTCGCCCGCGCCTCGCCCGGGCTGGTGATCGGCGCCCTGCTGCTGACGACGCTCGCCGGTGTCGCCTGGACGCGGCTGACCGTCGACACCGATCCGGTCGCCGTGCTGCCGCGGGATCATCCGTTCCGCGTCGACTTCGAGTCGCTCTCGGAGCGGCTCGGTGGCCTCGAGACGTTCGACGTGATGATCGGGCGCGACTCCCCCGCGACGCATCCCGGAGCGCTGCTGCTGCTCGAACGACACCTGCTCGATCTCCCGCTGGTGGTCGAGCTCGCCGAGGCGATCCGACACAGTCCGGCGGGCGATCTGCTCGTCACCGGCATCCTGCGGCGCTCCGGCAGCGGCGAACGGAAAGCGCTGTTCGACCGGCTCGACGAGCGCTTCCGGCGCGTCGGATACGACGGAGCGTTCTGCACCGGCTCGGCCGTGCAGATCGCCCGCGATTCCACGCGCCTCGTACGGGGCCAGCTTCGCGCCCTGCTGCTGACGCTCGCCGTGATCTTCGCTTCCGCGTCGATCGGGTTCCGCTCGCTGCGGCTCGGGCTGCTGGCGCTGGTTCCCAACGTGGTGCCGTGCGTGCTGCTCTACGGCACACTGGCCTGGTTCGGGCGGCCGCTGTCGGTCGCTTCCGCGATGATCGGCTCGGTGATGCTCGGGCTGATCTGCGACGACACGATCCACATGCTGCACCGCTATCGCGAGGCGCGGGCGGCCGGCGCGGGCCCTCCGGACGCGGTCCGGGTCGGCCTGCACCGCGCCGGGCGGGCGATCGCGCTGACGTCGCTCGTGCTGACCGGAGGCTTCCTCGCCGGTCTGACGGGAACGCTGGCGACGACGCGCAGCTTCGCGGTGCTCGCCACCGCGGTGATCGCGACGGCGTTCCTGTGCAACGTCGTGCTGACGCCGGCGCTCGTCCTGCTCCCGCTGCGCCGGCCGGCGCGCGGCCACCGGCCGCACCGGCTGGCCGTTCCGGCACACCATGCCCGGTGGCTGCCGATGGCGCCGCTCGCGGTCGTCGCCCTGCTGCTCGTCGTCGCCCAGACGAGCGGGTTCGTCGCGATGCCCGCCCGCCGGTCGCCACGGGATCTCCCCCCGCTCGAACGGATGCTCGTCGACTGGCCGGAGCCGGCGATGCGGCTTCCGGCCGGGGTCGAGCTGACCTCGGGCGCCGGCGACGCGGCGGCCGGGGTCGTCGGGCGAACGCCGGCCCACCGGCCGGCCACCGTCGACGAGTTCGCCGCCACGATCGGACCGCGTGGAACGCTCGCGTCGCTCCGCGCCGCCGCGGTCGCCACGGGAGATGCGCCGCTCGCGCTGCGCGTGTCCGGCGGGCGTCTCGGCGCTCCGGGCCGCGCGCCGGTCCGCGTCGTCGACGGCCTTCTGACGCTGGAGCGGGACGACGGCGCGCCGTGCCGCGTCTCCGGCGAGGCGGGCCTCGCGGCCCTGCCCGGCGGGGCGGTGTACGTCGAGCTGACCGCACCGGCGGGCTGCCGGACGACCGGTCCGGCCGGGGAGTCGCTGTTCTTCCGCGGCGTGCTCGAGCCCGCCAGCGCCGCCGGCCGGTCGCGCTGATCCGCGATGCCGCCCCGGCGATTCGACGTATCGTTCGTGCGGTACCATCCGACCGAGGATCGAACCGTGCGCCTCCTGCTCCGGACATGCTGCGTGCTGCTGGCCGGCTTGGCGGCGGGCCTCGCGCTCGCCGAACCGCCGGCGACGATCGTCGGCACGTGGCGGCTCGCCGAGCAGACCTACGAGCGCGGCCAGCGCAATCTCGCCCCGCAGGATCCGCCGACCCGTCTCGTGGTGCGGGCCACGGCCACCGGCGTGGAGGTCACGACCGCCACGCACGGCCTGCAGGGCCGCTGGCCGCTCTACCCCTCGCCCGACGGCCCGCGTCCGCTCGAGCGGGTCGTCGTGTGGAGCGATCCCTCGCGGCGCGAACTCGCCGCACGCTACGTCGTGCTGCCGGTCGAGGGTGACGACACGCGCCTCGAGGTGACGGAGAGCTACCGGATCGACGAGCGCGGCCGGCTCGTCGGCACGATGACGCTGCACTTCGTGCGCCGCGGCGAGGATCGCGGCGGGTTCACCTGGAAGAGGGTGTTCGTGCGGGAGGGCGGCTGATGCGCGCACGCCGCTTCCTGCTGGTCGCCGGAGCGCTGGCCCTCGCGGCCTGCCCGGTCCTGGCGCAGACGGTTTCCGGAACGGTCTTCGAGGATCTCGACGGCGACGGCGTGCGCGACGCCGGCGAGGCGGCGCTCGAGGGGATCGCCGTCCGGCTCTACGGCCAGCAGGACGCCGGCGGCACGTTCGACACGACGGTGACGACCGCGCCCGACGGCTCGTTCTCGTTCTCGCCGGGCGACGGCTGCTATCTGCTGCAGATCGTCGATCCGCCCGGATGGCGCCGCTCGCTCGCCCGGATCGACGAGCGCGTCGAGGGCTCGGCCGGCTACACGCGCCCGGTCGGACTGCGCCGATTCGGCGGCGCGCCGGAGCTGCTCGACCGGCTCGTGGCGGGCGCGGTGCGCTACACCTCGATGGGCGACTCGATCGCCTACAACTGGAACAGTTGCTTCGACACGTCGTCGTTCTGGTACTCGAGGCAGGTCCGCGACCGCCTGCGCTGCGTCAGCCCGTCGGGCCAGGTGAACCTCGACGAGGCGGCGATCAAGGGCGAGGACACCGACGACCTGCTGATCGACGAGCAGGGCGAGCTGAACAACGTCTTCCGCGTGATCGAGGTGCAGTCGAAACTGGTGACGATCTCGATGGTCGGCAACGACCTGCTCGACGACGAGCCGGCGTCCGACCCGCCGACGCAGGCGGAGACCAACCGCTTCGCCGCCGCACTGATCGACTCGCGGCAGAATCTGCAGGAGGCGCTCTCGGCACTGATCTCCTAGATTCCCGGCACGACCGTCGAACTCAACACGCTGTACGACAACCTGGCCGACGACTGCGCGACCTCCGAGTCGCACCGCAAGTGGCTGCCGATCCTGGCCCGGATGCTGCGCGACGTCGCCTGGGGCCAGGCGCGGCGGG
>JAJRXN010000197.1 GCA_024276295.1 Acidobacteriota bacterium | reverse complement strand
GGCCAGGTCGACGGCTCCCAGCGCTCGGTGTTCGCGGTCGTCGTATCGCCGGCCTTGAGGTTGGCGATCAGCCGGTCGTACTCGGCGAGCAGCCAGTGCACCGCCAGCCGGGTCTCGAGGCCGCGGGCCGCGGTGCGCCCGAGCGTCGAGAACAGCGCCGTCGCCGGCACCCCGAGCCGCCCGAGGGCCTCGTCAACCACCTCCTTGAACTCCGCGCGTCCCGAGGCGTAGCCGACGAGCATCCGAGCCAGCGGGCCGACCTCCATCGCGTGCCCCTTCCAGCGCGGCGCCTTGAGCCACGAGTACGTGCCCTTCTCGTCGAGCTGTTCTTAGGGCGGCTCCGGGCCGGTGTAGTTCGGCCGCGTCGTTCCTTCCCACGGATGGAGGGCCTGCTTGCCTTCCGGGTAGTCGTACCAGGAGTGGGTGATCTCCTCGCGGATCCCTTCCGGGTCGCGCGGATCGACCTCGAGCACCTCGGAGAGGTTGCGGTCCAGGATCGCGCCGCGCGGGAACAGGAAGGCCTCCGGGCTGTCGATCCCGTCCTGCGGCAGGTCGCCGTAGCACAGGTAGTTGCCCAGTCCGCCGCCGATCTGCGTCCACTCCGGGTAGAAGCCGGCGATCGCCAGCAGGTCGGGCAGGTAGAGCTGCTCGACGATCGTGATCGCCTCGTTGATCAGTCCGCGCACCATGTTCAGCCGCTCGATGTTGATCGCCTGGTCCGACTGGAGCGCGATCGCCGAGGCCATTCCGCCGACCAGGTAGTTCGGATGCGGGTTCTTGCCGCCGAACACGGTGTGGATCTTGATCACTTCCTTCTGCCACTCGAGCGCCTCGAGGTAGTGCGCGACCGCCATCAGGTTCGCCTCGGGAGGCAGCTTGTAGGCCGGATGGCCCCAGTAGGCGTTGGCGAAGATCCCGAGCTGGCCCGACTCGACGAAGTTCTTCAGCGTCGTGAGCAGGTCCCGGAAATAGCCCGGGCTCGACTTCGGCCAGCGCGGCGAGACGGCATGCGCCAGCTTCGAGGTGGCGTCCGGGTCGGCCTTGAGCGCCGAGACCACGTCGACCCAGTCCAAGGCGTGCAGGTGGTAGAAGTGGATCACGTGATCCTGCACGTACTGCGTGAGGAACATGATGTTGCGGATGATGTCGGCGTTGCGCGGGACCTTGGTGCCGATCGCGTCCTCGACCGCCCGGACGGAGGCCAGCGCGTGGACCGTCGTGCAGACGCCGCAGATCCGCTCGCAGAACGCCCACGCGTCGCGCGGATCGCGCCCCTCGAGGATCAGCTCGATGCCGCGCCACATCGTTCCCGAGGAGATCGCGTCGCCGATCACGCCCGAGCCGTCGAGCATCGCCTCGATCCGCAGGTGACCTTCGATCCGGGTGACCGGATCGACCACGACTCGCCGCGTACTCATGCTTCGTCTCCCTTGGCCGGCGTCGTGTCGGCCTGCCTGTCACGACCCTCGCCGAACAGCGCCCGCTTGGCGATGAAGCTGCCGAAGTGCGCCGCCACGCCGACGCCGGCCGCGGCGGCGGCGATCTTGCCGATCGTGTCCGGGGTCGATTCGATGCCGGGCAGCGGCACGCCGGCGAGATGCTGGTAGAACGGCCCGTTGTCCCAGAAGCCGTTCTCGCTGCAGCCGAGGCAGCCATGGCCCGAGCTGATCGGGAAGCTGACGCCGTTGTTCCACTTCATCGAGGAGCACGCGTTGTAGGTCATCGGGCCCCGGCAGCCCATCTTGTACAGGCACCAGCCCTGGCGGGCGCCGTCGTCGTCCCACTGCTCGACGAACTGGCCGGCATCGAAGAACGCCCGCCGCTGGCACTTGTCGTGCACGCGGTGGCCGTAGAACATCTTCGGGCGCCCGAAGCGGTCCAGCTCCGGCAGCCGGTCGAACGTCAGCACGTACGTCAGCACGCCGGTCATCACCTCGGCGATCGGTGGGCAGCCCGGCACGTTGATCACCGGCTTGTCGTGGATCAGCTCGTGCACCGGCGTGGCGCCGGTCGGATTCGGGTGCGCCGCCTGGACGCAGCCGTTCGACGCACAGGAGCCCCAGGCGACGATCGCTTTGGCGTGCTCGGCGGTCTCGAGCAGCACGTCGAGGAAGGTCTGGCCGGCGACGGTGCAGTAGACGCCGCCGTCCTTCGTCGGCGCGTTGCCTTCGACGGCGAGCAGGTACTCTCCGGGGTGTTCCTCGATCAGCCGACGCCGGATCTCCTCGGCCTGGTGACCCGCCGCAGCCTGCAGCGTGTCGTCGTAGTCGAGCGAGATCATGTTGAGGATGATGTCCTGGGCGATCGGGTGCGACGACCGGATGAACGACTCGGTGCAGCAGGTGCACTCGAGCCCGTGGAGCCAGATCACGGGGATCCGCGGCTTGCTCTCCATCGCCTGCACGACCTGCGTGACCATCGAACCGGGCAGGCCCATGGCGGCGGTGAGCATCGTGCAGTAGCGGAGGAAACTGCGGCGGTCGATCCCGTGACGGCGCAGGACCTCGTACGTGGTTTCCCGTGGCTTGTTCTCCATGCCTGCCTTGCCTCCGGAGAAAGCGCCGGCAGGGCGCCGGCGCGTACAATCCACCAAACACGGTTATTCATGTCAACTACTCCGGAGCCCAAAGTTTCAGAAAAATCGTGCGACGCTGTCGTAGCAGGCATCGAACGACGGTAATGGCCTGCCTTCGCGCGCACTACTGCGCGAGTTTCGCAATTAATCGAGCGCCACGTGTCAGGCGCGAGGCGACTCGTCGGCGACGACCCACGCGGCGAGCGCGGCGAGGGCCCACGCCTGCGTCCAGCGCAGGTACGGGATGCGGTTCGTCAGGCGCGGGCCGCGGCGGAAGACGAACCAGCCGCGGCGGTCCCAGAGATTGGCCAGCGTCCAGTCCAGTACGCGCCGGGCGAGCACGACGGCCTGGTCGTCGTCGTCGCGGAAGTCGAGGAACGTCAGCACCGCGACCGCCGCGGCGTGCGTGTCGGCCGGCCACGGCGTCTGCCGGTAGTACCACGGCCGGCCGTCAGCGCCGAAGAACGCGGAGCGATAGTGCCGGTATCCGGCCAGCATCCGTTCGGCGGGCACGATCGCGTCCGGCTCGAGGCCGAGCGCTCCCGCGGCGTTGCGCACGGCGCGCAGGCTGAGCAGGTTGAACCCGGTGTGGAACGCGTCCTCGAAACGGTGCGCCGGGCCGTCCCCGTAGAGCCAGCCGCCGTCGGGACGCTGGCGCGAGAACGCCCATGCGACCGTCGGGGCGATCTCGCCGAGCAGCGCCGGTTCGCCGGCCAGCCGCGCCGCGCGGGCCACCGTCTCGGCGCCGAGCAGCGTGGCGTTGACGACGGCGCTGCGGTCCTGCGCCGAGTACGAGAAGCAGAATCCGTGCCCGTCACGGGTGCGGTTGAGATCCTCGAGCACGAAGCGCGCCGCGGCGGCGACGGCGCGGCGGACCGGCCCGCGCAGCTCGTCGTCGAGCAGGCCGAGGGCGTCGTCGAGGGCGCGGACGACGAAGCCGGTGCAGACGACAGTCGGCGTTCCCGCCGGCTGGAAGAACGCCCGGGACTGCCAGTCGAACGGATAGCCCCAGCCGCGGCCGTGCGGAGTCGGCCGGGCGTCGTCGAGCAGCATCCGCGTCAGCCGGTCGGCTTCGGCGAGCGCCACCGGGCGCCAGTGCGGCAGCGCCGCGAGCCGGGCGGCGGCGCCGAGGCCGAGGGCGAGCGCCTTCGGGTTGCGGTGGGGCGTCACGCCGAGCAGGGGGCGGAGGTCGACCGGCAGCCGGCGGACCGCCTGGATCAGCATCAGCCGGCCGACCCGGCTCCGGCGCAGCCAGCGCGCGGGCACGGTCGTGGCGCGGAGGCCGTCGTACGGATCGATCCCCTCCCAGTCGCGTTCGGTGCAGTACGTCCAGAGGCGCTCGAGCGCCTGCCCGGGGTCCGGCGTCCGGCTCCGCGGTCCTTCGCTGGAGGGCCTCCTGGGCACGATCGCCTCCGCTCGCGCGCGCGGCGCGACGTTCAGCCGACGAGGCGGGGGTGCGGCGCGTCGCGCGGCGCGGTGATCTCGCTGTGACGGATGCGGTGGACCAGCTCGATCGAGGGGCGCGCCTCGGCGATGCCGAAGCCGCGGCCGGCGAGCACCTCGCGGTAGCTCCGCGTGTGCAGGTCGGTGAAGCCGCCGGAGAACTCGATCTCCTCGCCGTCGAGGGTGATCGAACGGTGCGCGTGGCGGCCGCTTGCGAGGTGGCCGTCCGGCAGGTCCGCCTCGTCGACCGACAGGAACCACCGCACGCGCCCGCGCGCCAGTTCGAGGGTGCCGGCCATCCGCCGCGGTTCGGCGAGGTGCACCTCGCTGCGCGAGCACGGGCCGAGCAGCCACATCAGCAGATCGAAGAAGTGCACGCCGATGTTCATCGCCACCCCGCCCGACAGCTCCGGACGCCCTTTCCACGACACGTCGTACCAGCGGCCGCGGCGCGTGACGTACGTCAGCACCACGTCGTGGGTCTTCGTCGGCGGTTCGGCATCGAGCCGCTGCTTGAGCGCGACCAGGTCCGGGTGCAGCCGGAGCTGGAGGATCGAGTAGACCCGCGTGCCGTACTCCTG
>JAJRXN010000196.1 GCA_024276295.1 Acidobacteriota bacterium | reverse complement strand
GGCTCGCACGACGCACCGGCAGGCCGCGCGCCGAACTCAAGCGCCTGCTCGACGCCGCGCAGGGGCCGGTCCGCTACGACGACGCGCCGGAAGACGTCGGGGAGGAGCCGCCGCCACCGGAGGACGAACAGCCCTGACAGCTTCCGCCGCCCTTGCCGGGCAGCGGCCGGTGGCCACCGCGCCGCCCCTGCTCGCCGTCGAGTTCGTACCGCAGGCAGCACATCAGCCGGCCGCACTGCCCGGAGATCTTCGAGGGATTCAGCGGCAGCCCCTGGACCTTGGCCATCTTCATCGCCACCGGCGCGAAGCCGGGCAGCCAGGACGAACAGCAGAGCTGACGGCCGCAGTGGCCGATCCCGCCCTGGGCGATCGCCGCATCCCGGACGCCGATCTGGCGCAGGTCGATCCGGCTGCGGAGCTGCCGCGCGAGGTCCCGGACGAGCTGACGGAAGTCGACGCGTCCTTCGGCGACGAAGTACAGCGTCACGCGCCGCCCGGACGTGCCTCCCTCGGCGCGGACGAAGTTCATCTCCAGTCCGAGTTCGGCGGCCCGCTGGCGTGCCTGGCGCAGGGCCTTTTCGGCGCGCCGCTCGCGGTGCGACGCCCGCTCCTCGTCCTCGCGGCTCGCGCGCCGGATCACCCGGCCCGGCGGCGCGCCCGTCGGCCACGGCAGTTCGAGAGGCACGCGTTCGACCCGTCCGAGCCGCGGTCCGCCCTCGTACTCGATCAGCACGCCGTCGTCCACCTCGAGATCGTGCGAGTCGGTCGCGCACGAGACGGCACGCGCCCTGCCAGGAAGCCGAACCCGGGCTACGAGCACTGGATTCCTCCCGCCGCCGCGGCGGCGCAGCATCGATCGGCCGGATAATGTACCCCGACGGTCGGGGAATCCCGAACCCGATCGACGCGGCGGCCCGGCCGGCGCGGCAGGAGCGGCAAATGGGCAAGGCGCGCAGGAAGGACGACACAGGCGGACGGAACCTCGCCGTCAACCGGACCGCGCGCCGCAACTACGAGATCGAGGAGACCTGGGAAGTCGGCCTGGCGCTGCTCGGCAGCGAGGTCAAGGCGGCGCGCGAGGGCCGGATCCAGCTCAAGGACGCGTTCGCGAAGGTCCGCAACGGCGAGGTGTGGCTCCACCGCTGCCACATCGGACCGTACAGCCACGCCCAGGAGAACCACGAGCCGGAGCGGCCCCGCAAGCTGCTGATGCACGCCTGGCAGATCCGCCGCCTGATCGGCAAGACCGAGCGGGCGGGCTACACGCTGATCCCGCTGCGCGTCTATCTCAAGGGCCCGTGGATCAAGCTCGAGCTGGCGCTGGCCCGCGGACGCGAGCGCCACTAGCGCCGGGAGGAACTCAAGCGGCGGATCGTCGAGCGCGAACTGCGCCGTTCCGCCGCCCGCAGCCGGAGCTGACCCGCGGGCGTTCAGCCGAGTTCGAGTCGCAGCCGGCCCCCGCCGGGGCCGCACTCCGCGGCGAACAGCACCGCCCCCCGCCGCCCGTCGGGAAGGGCCACGGCGACGTCGACCAGGCCGTCCTCCCCCGACTCGGCCTCGAACAGCGGCGCGGGGGCCTGGCCCTCGGCGACGAGCCGCGCGGTGACTCGCGCGCCCCCGACCGGTTCGCCGGATCGCACGCAGGTGACCCGAAGCATGCCGCGCAGCCCGGAGGTCCCGCCCGTCGCCTGGAACTCCAGCTCGAACAGCTCGAGCCCGTCGTCGCTCCGGGCGATCTCCTCGAGCGCGCGGGTCAGGTCGAGCCGGCCGACTTCCCCGTCGACGAGCGTCGGTCGCTCGGCGGCGAACTGTCCCTGACGGGCCCGGCGCACCACCTCGCGATGCTGGGCCTCGAGCATCCGCGTGATGTCCTCCACGGCCGGGTCGGTACCGAGCGTCGCGGCGTAGTCCGTCTTGATCTGCTCGAGGATCTGGCCGCCGCAGTAGACGAGGGTGTCGATCACCGGATTGTCGCGACCGCGATCCTCGGTCTGGACGTGGAAGACGTGCTCTTCGAACCGCACGTCGGTATTGAGGCCGCTGACGACGCGGGACTCGGACACCGCCTCACCTCCAGGGAACCCCGCCGGGAGATCTCGACGGGCTCCCGGGTAATCTCGAACAGACGGGCGGCCGCGTCAATGGTGCGCTCCGGGGCGTCGATTGCCGCGATCCGGCGCCCCGCCGATAATCGCCGCCATGCGCAACACCGAGCCCCATCCGGTCCCGGACTCCCCGCTGCTCCCGCTCGAGGACGCC
This sequence comes from Acidobacteriota bacterium, assembly GCA_024276295.1. Taxonomy (GTDB): domain Bacteria; phylum Acidobacteriota; class Polarisedimenticolia; order J045; family J045; genus J065. The sequence continues at coordinate 5,263 of JAJRXN010000196.1, read as the reverse complement.
GTCGAGCTGTGGGGCCTGCACCTGTGGGGCGACGGGCTGTTCGGCGTCGCCCCCTCGGGGGAGCTGACGATCCGGCCGGCGGGACCGAAGAGCCCGCCCATCCCGCTCGGCCAGCTCGTCGACGCGGCGGCGGCACGCGGGCTGCGAACCCCGCTGCTGCTGCGCTTTCCGCAGCTTCTCGGCTGGCGGATCGAGACGCTCGCGACTGCGTTCGCGGCCGCGATGGCCGAGTTCGGGGTCGTGGACGGAGCGTACCACCCCGTCTTTCCCCTCAAGGTCAACCAGCGCCGCGCCGTGGTCGATGCATTGCTGGCGGCCGGGCGCCCGTACGGGATTTCCCTCGAGGTCGGCTCGCGCGCCGAGCTGCTCGCCGCGCTGGCGCTCGACCTCGCCCCCGGCGCGATGATCGTCGTCAACGGCTACAAGGATCGCGCCACGCTCGAGCTGGCGATCCTCGGCGCCCGGGCCGGCCGAAAGGTCGTCGTCGTGCTCGAGAAGCTGTTCGAACTCGACGACCTGCTCGCCGCGCTCGACGCGGCCGGCGACGGGGCCCTGCCCGAAATCGGGCTGCGCGCCCGGCTCTACGCCCGCGGCGCCGGCAAGTGGTGGAAGTCGACCGGCGTCACCGCCAAGTTCGGGCTGTCCACCGCGGCGATGCTGCGAGCCGTCGAGCGGATCGGGGCCGCCGGCCGGCTCGATCTGGTGCGGATGCTCCATTTCCACATCGGCTCGCAGGTCCCGGAGATCCGCCGCTTCAAGACGGCGTTCCGCGAGGCGGCCCGGGTGTACGCCAAGCTGCGGCGCCGCGGCGTCCCGCTCGAGATCCTCGACCTCGGCGGCGGGCTCGCCGTCGACTACGAAGGCTCGCGCACCGCGTCCGACGCGTCGATGAACTACTCGGTGCAGGAGTACGCCAACGACGCCGTGTTCCTCGTCGACGAGGTCTGCCGGGAAGAACAGGTGCCGTTCCCGATGCTGCTGTCGGAATCCGGCCGGGCGCTGACCGCGCACCACGCCGTGCTCGTCACCGACGTGATCGGCTCGATCGAGGCCGACCCGCCCCCCGCCGCGGCGCCGGCCGGTCCCGAATCGCCCCGCGTCGTGCGCGAGATGGAGCACCTCGCCGAGCACATCTCCGCCAAGAACTACCGCGAGTACTTCCACGACGCCGTCCTGCTGCGCGACGAGATGATCACGCTGTTCAACGTCGGCCTGATCGAACTCGAGGATCGGGCACGCGTGCAGGGACTGTTCTGGCGCGTGTGCCGTGCCGCGCTGCGCCACGCCCGCCGCGAGCGGGTGCCGAGCGAGGAGTTCGAGCAGCTCGAGCGGGCGCTCGACGAGCGCTTCGTCTGCAACTTCTCGGTCTTCCAGAGCACGCCGGACCACTGGGCTCTCGGCCAGCTCTTTCCGATCATCCCGCTCGACCGGCTGCGCGAGCCGCCCACGCGGGCCGCCACGCTGGTCGACATCACCTGCGATTCGGACGGCGCGATCGACCGCTTCGTCGATCCGCGGGACGTGCGTGACCATCTGGCGCTGCACGCACCCGGAACGCGCGACGGGCGTCCGTACCGCCTGGCCGTGACGATGATCGGGGCGTACCAGGACGTGATGGGGGACATGCACAACCTGTTCGGTACGCCCGACGAGGCCGACATCGTCGTCGAGCAGGGGGTCCCGCGCGTGCTCGCCGCACGCCGCGGAGACACCGCCGGAAGCGTGCTCTCCCTGTTGGGCTACCGCCGCGACGAGCTGGTCGCCGCCGTGGACCGGGCGCTGGCCGGCGAGGTCGACGCGGGGCGGCTCCCTCCCGGAACCCGCAGGACGCTGGCCGCCCGCTACGCGGACGCGTTCGAGGCGTCGACCTACTTCGGCTGCTGACGGCCCCTCATCGCAGGTGTCCGAGCCGGCTGACCGCGTGCTGGATCCGCCGGCGGAACGTCCGGAGATCGGCGCTGTCGAGCGCCGCCAGCGCCTCGTCGAGGATCGCGGCGATCTCCTCGTGACCGAGGCGCGCGACCTCCGCGCGCGCCTCGCGCACGCGGCCGGCGAGCCGAGAGAACTCGCCGGTCGTCAGGTTGTTCAGCACGGCGATGATCGCGCGGACGTCCATGGTCGGCGATTCTACGTTCAGCGACCCGTCTCGGCGAAGCCGTCGCGCAGGATCGCGCGGATGATCTCGAGCCCGCGGTGCCCCCAGAGCGGATGCCGTTCGAGCGACCGGCGCTCGGCCAGCTCGAGCGCCACCGCATGGGGCGTGCGGCCCGACCGGCGCGCCTCGCCGAGGATCTCGAGCGACAGCCGGAAGATCCCCTGCTCGTCCTCGCGGCCGAGATGCCGGACGATCCGCGGGTCGTCCGGAAGGGTGCCGACGTCCTCGTCGGCGCACTGCACGATCCCCATCCTGTTGACCAGGAAATCCGGCATGTAGAGCACGCCGCGCTCCGCGAGCAGCCGATCGTCGGATTCCGGATCGGCAAGCTGGTTGTTCGCGGCACCGCAGACGATCCGCGCGCGGATCCCCGGGATCGTCGCCGGACCGAGCACGGCGCCGGTCGCGCACGGTGCGACGATGTCGACCTCCTCGAACAGGATCGACGGATCGTCGAGTTCGGTCACGCGCGCCTCGACCCGGTCGGGATCGAGCGCGCGGGCCCGCGCCACCGGCCCCGGTCCGATGTCGGCGCCGACGATCCGCTCGACGCCGCACTCGAGCAGGAAGCGGACCAGCGGTTCGCCGACGTGGCCGAGCCCCTGGACGGCGACGCTGCGCCCCGCCAGCGTGCCGAGACCGAGGTGTTCGAGCGCTGCCTCCATCCCGCGGACCACGCCGAGCGCGGTCGGCACGGACGGGTTGCCGCTGCCGCCGAGTTCCGGCGGGATGCAGGTCGCAAACCGTGTGCGGCTGAAGACCGCGGCCATGTCGGCCACCGAAGTGCCGACGTCCTCGGCCGTGACGTAGCAGCCGCGGATCGCCGTCACGAGCGCGCCGTACTCTTCGTAGACGACCCGGCGGGTCGCGGGGTCCTCGACGCGCCGGCCCGTGTTGCGCGCCATCACGCCCTTGCCGCCACCCCACCACAGGCCGGCCAACGCGTTCTTGTGCGTCATGCCCCGGGCCAGCCGCAGTCCGTCCGCGAGGAAGTCCGCGACGCTGTCGTACTGCCAGTAGCGGACGCCGCCCGCCGCCTGGCCGCGGCACGTGCGATGCACGAACGCCCCCTGGAGGGTGCCGCTCGCCGGGCCGACCTGCAGGAAGATCCCCTCGTGATCGGCGAAATCCGGCGCCTCGCGCTCGACCCACGTCGCCAGCGGCTCGAGCAGCGGATCGGAGGCGACGAACGCACCGCCGTCCGGATCACGGACCATGAAGGCGCGGACGAGGCCCGCGGCGCGCATCCGTTCGGCCAGCTCCGGGCAGGAAATGTCGGCCGGCGATGACATCGGCAGGCTCCCCGGGTGGAGCGCTACTCTGCAGCCCGCCGCGCCGGCTGACAAGGGCTGGTCGCCCGCCGGCTCCCCGGGTATCCTCCCGCCGTGGCCCGGGCAGGCGGCTCCACCCGTTCCGCCGGCAGGTCCCGCGGCCGTGCGAGGTTTCCGGCGATGCGCTGTGCGAAGGTCCTGCTGATCCTGTCCGCCGTGATGTTCCTGGCGTCCCTTTCCGCCCTGGCGGGGGCGGACGAGAAGACGGTCTACGGCGAGGGCGTCACCCTGACGAAGTCCGTGCCGATCGCCGAGCTGATGGCCGATCCCGAGGCGTGGGTCGGCAAGAAGGTCCGCGTCGAGGGGCTGGTCGTCGACGTCTGCAAGAAGCGCGGCTGCTGGATGGAACTCGCCGGCGGCGAGGGACAGCCTTCGATCCGGATCAAGGTCGATGACGGCGTGATCGTCTTCCCGGTCGAGGCCCGCGGACGCCAGGCCGTCGCCGAAGGCGTGTTCACCCGGATCGTGCTCGACGACGGGATCAAGAAGGAACACGAGCACGAAGGCCACGATGACAGCGCCTGCCAGAAGGAAACCCGGCCCGGCGTGATCTATCTGGTGCGCGGCACCGGAGCCGTCATCCGCTGAGCGGTGCCGTGATGGACCGCGCGCAGCCGACGCCGCGGTCGACGCGCATCCGCCGCCTGCTGCGCGTGGTCCACCGCGACACGGGCTATCTCGTCGCGGCGCTGACGATCGTCTACGCGGTCTCGGGCGTCGCGGTCAACCACGTCGCGGACTGGAACCCGAGCCGCGTGGTCGAGCGCGAAGAGCGCGTGCTGGCGCCCGGCACGCCGCCCGACGATGCCGGCACGGCGGTCCCGGCCATCGTCGAGGCCCTCGGTCTCGACGGACCGCCGCGCGAGACGTTCCGGCCGGCTCCCGGCCGACTGCTGCTCTTCTGGGACGGCATGACCGTCGAGGCCGATTTCGCCGCCGGCCGTGCCACGATCGAGCGTGTCCGCGACCGCCCCGTGCTGCGCGAGTTCAACTTCCTGCACCTCAACGAGCCGAAAGGCTGGTGGACGCTCGTCGCCGACGCGTACGCCGTCGCGCTCGGGCTGCTGGCGCTGACCGGGCTGTTCATCCTGCGCGGGCGCGACGGCCTCGCCGGGCGCGGCAAGTGGTTCGGGCTGGCCGGCCTGGCGATCCCGTTGCTCGCCATCGCGCTGCTCCGCACGCTGCCGTGAACGGGAGGGGCGCGCGGGTCTGGCGACTCGCCGTCGACACGGGCGGAACGTTCACCGACCTCGTCGGCTGCCGTCCCGACGGAACGCCGGTGCGGCTCAAGGTGCTCTCGACCGGCGCCCTGCGCGGCTCGGCCCTCGAGCAGGCCCGCGGCACGGCGTTCCGCGTCGCGGCGTCCTGGCCCGTGGCGCCGGCGGCTCTCGCCGGAATGGCGTTCCGCCCGCTCGGCGGTGACGTCTCCGCGGCGCGGGTCGTCTCGTGGGACGCGCGCCGCGGGCGGCTCGTGCTCAGCGCACCCCTTCCAAGGCCGCTGCGGAAGGGCGAGCCGTTCGAGCTGGCCTCGGACGAACCCGCACCGCTGCTGGCGGCGCGCCTGGTGACCGGCACGCCGGCCGGCGATCTGCTGCCGCCCGTCGAGCTGCGGGTCGGCACGACGCTGGTGACCAACGCGCTGCTGACGCGCGCCTGTGCGCCGACCGGGCTGATCGTCACGCGCGGGTTCGCCGACCTGCCGCGGATCGGCACCCAGCAGCGGCCGGATCTGTTCGCGCTCCGCGTCGTGCGCGACGAGCCGCTCGCCACGACCGTC
>JAJRXN010000195.1 GCA_024276295.1 Acidobacteriota bacterium | reverse complement strand
GAGCGAGTAGCCCGCCATCCGCGACGCGATCTGCATCACCTGTTCCTGGTAGACGATGACGCCGTAGGTCTCCTCGAGCACCGGCTCGGTCAGCGGGTGCGGGTACTGCACCTCCACCTTGCCGTGCCGGCGCAGGATGAAGTCGTCGATCATGCCCGACCCGAGCGGCCCCGGGCGGTAGAGCGCGTTGAGCGCGATCAGGTCCTCGAATCGCTCCGGCTTGAGCCGCCGCAGGATGTCGCGCATGCCCGAGGACTCGAACTGGAACACGCCCGACGTGTCTCCCCTGCCGAACAGCGCGTAGGTCGCCTCGTCATCCAGCGGCAGATGCTCGAGATCCGGCGGCGTGGCCCCCGAGGCGCGGATCGAGTCGAGCGTGTCGGTGATCAGCGTCAGCGTCTTGAGGCCGAGGAAGTCCATCTTCAGCAGGCCGACGGATTCCACCTCGTCCTTGGCCCACTGCGTGGTGATCTCGTCCTTGTTCGAGCGGAACAGCGGCGCGAACTCGACGACCGGCGCCGGCGTGATCACGACTCCCGCGGCATGGGTGCTGGCGTGCCGGCTCAGCCCCTCGAGACGCAGGGCCACGTCCAGCACCTCCCGGACCCGCGGATCGGTGTCGCGCAGGCGCTTGAGCTGCGGGACCTCGTCGATTGCCGTGGCGAGCCGCGTGCCGAGGGCATCCGGCACGAGCTTGGCGATTCGGTCCGCCTCGGCGAACGGCATGTCCAGCACGCGCGCCGCATCGCGCACCGCCGCCTTGGCGGCCATCGTCCCGAACGTGATGATCTGGGCCACGTTCTCGCGGCCGTAGCGCTCGGTGACGTACGCCAGAACTTCCCCCCGACGCCGGAAGCAGAAGTCGATGTCGATGTCCGGCATCGTCACCCGCTGCGGGTTGAGAAACCGCTCGAACAGCAGGTCGTATTCCAGCGGGTCGATGTCGGTGATCCGCAGGCAGTAGGCGACCAGCGACCCCGCGGCGGAGCCGCGACCGGGTCCGACCGGAATGCCCTTTTCCCGGGCGAAGCGGATGAAGTCCCAGACGATCAGGAAGTAGCCCGAAAAGCCCATCTGGCGGATCGTCTCGAGTTCGTGCTCGAGCCGCCGCTCGTAGTCCTCGAGCGGATGCCGCAGCGTGCCTTCGGCCTGGCGTCGCTGCCAGAGCCGTGCCCGCGCGGCGTACCCGTCACGCACGACGCGCTCGAAGTAGGCCTCGGTGTCTTCTCCGTCAGGGACCGGGAACTCCGGCACGTAGTGCCGGCTCTTGTCGATCTCGACCCGGCAGCGCTCGGCGATCCGCACCGTGTTGAGCAGCGCCTCGGGACACCAGTCGAACTGCTGCCACATCTCGTCCGGAGACTTGAAGTAGTGGCCCGGCATGTACTGCATGCGGTCCGGATCATCGCGCTTCTTGCCCGTCCCGATGCAGATCAGCACGTCGTGAGCCGCGTGATCCCCGGCGCACAGGAAATGGGCGTCATTGGTCGCCACCAGTGGCAGGCCGGTCTCCTCGTGCAGCCGGACGAGGCCCTCGTTGACCTGCTTTTCGATCGGGATGCCCTGGTCCTGCATCTCGAGATACAGGTTCTCCTCGCCGAAGATCTCGGCGAGGTCGGCCACCGCGCGGCGCGCGCCGTCGAAATCGTCGTGACGCAGCCAGGTGGCGACCTCACCGGCCAGACAGGCGGTCAGGCAGATCAGCCCCTCGTGATGCCGTGCCAGCAGTTCCTTGTCGATCCGCGGCCGGTAGTAGAACCCCTCCGTGTAGCCGTAGCTGGCAAGCTTGATCAGATTGCGGAAGCCGTGGTCGTTTTCCGCGAGCAGGATCAGGTGGTAGTACGGCTTGCCGTGCGGCCCCTGGCCGGGGACCTTCTCGAACCGGCTCCCCGGCGCGACGTACGCCTCGCAGCCGAGGATCGGGCGCAGCCCGAACCGCTGCGCGTGATCGTAGAACTTGATCGCGCCGAAGAGGTTGCCGTGGTCGGTCATCGCCACCGCCGGCATGTCGAGTTCGCGCGCGCGCTGCATCAGGTCCGGGATCTTCTGCGCGCCGTCGAGCAGGCTGTACTCGGTGTGATTGTGCAGGTGGACGAAGCTCCGATCCGACACGGTCACTCCCACTCGATCGTGGCCGGGGGCTTGGACGTGACGTCGTAGACGACGCGGTTGATTCCCCGCACCTCGCCGACGATGCGGCCGGCGACCCGGCCGAGCAGATCCCACGGCAGGCGCGACCAGTCGGCGGTCATGAAATCGTCGGTGTTCACCGAGCGCAGCGCGATCACCGCCTCGTACGTCCGCCCGTCACCCATCACGCCGACGGTGCGCACCGGCAACAGCACCGCGAACGCCTGCGACGTGCGCTGCATCTCGCCGCTGCGCTCCAGCTCCTCGCGGAAGATCGCGTCGGCCTCGCGCAGGATCTCGAGCCGCTCGGCGGTCACCTCGCCGAGGCACCGCACGGCCAGTCCGGGCCCCGGGAACGGGTGCCGTGCGACGAACGCCTCGTCGAGCCCGAGACCGCGTCCGAGTTCGCGCACTTCGTCCTTGAACAGCCACTTGAGCGGCTCGATCAGTTCGAGCTGCATCCGCTCCGGCAGGCCGCCGACGTTGTGGTGTGTCTTGATCGTCGCCGACTTGCCGACGATCGAGGTGGACTCGATCCGGTCGGGGTAGATCGTCCCCTGGGCCAGGAAGCGTCCCCCGACGCGGCGCGCCGCCTCCTCGAAGACCTCGATGAACGTGTGCCCGATCCGCCGGCGCTTCTCCTCCGGATCGGCGACGCCCCGAAGCCGCGAGAGGAACCGCTCGCGCGCATCGACCGCCTCGACCGGAATCCGGTACCGGTCGCGGAACGTGCTGACGACGTCTCGGGCCTCGTTCTTCCGCAGCAGCCCGTTGTCGACGAAGATGCAGCGCAGCCGGTCGCCGATCGCCCGGTGGACGAGCAGCGCCATCACCGAGGAGTCGACGCCGCCGGACAGCCCACAGATGACCAGGTCGTCCGGACCGACCTGCGCCCGCGTCTCCTCGATCGCCTCGCGCTCGTAGGCCGCCATCGACCAGTCGCCGCTGCAGCCGCAGATCTCGCGCGCGAACGTCGCCAGCAGGTGCGCTCCGTGCTCGGTGTGGCTGACCTCGGGGTGGAACTGGACGCCGTAGCGGTTCCGGCCGATGTCCTCCACGACCGCGTAGGGAGCACTGTCCGTCCACCCCACCCGGCGCATTCCCGGAGGCAGCGAGACGATGCTGTCCCCGTGGCTCATCCACACGGTGCTCCGCCGGGGCCAACCCGCCAGCAGGCGCGAGGTCGCTTCGTGCTCGAGTTCGGCCCGACCGAACTCGCGCTCGGCGGCCTGCTCGACCCGCCCGCCCGTGCGCTGCACGAGAAGCTGCATCCCGTAGCAGATCCCGAGAATCGGGACGCGGGCCGCGAGCACGACGTCGTCGAGGCCCGGAGCGCCCTCGTCGTAGACCGACGAAGGGCCGCCCGAAAGCACGATCCCCCGGACCCGCGGGTCGTCGATCATCCCCGGGGCCTTCCCCGGCGCGACGATCTCGGCGTAGACGCCCGCCTCGCGGATCCGCCGCGCGATCAGCTGCGTGACCTGGCTGCCGAAGTCGACGATCAGGATCGTCTCGTGCCGCTTCATCCGGTCCCTCTCCGTCTTCCCCCGGCCTTCGCCGTCAGCGCCAGCACGACCTCGCGCAGCGCCGCGCCGCCGTCGCCGCCGGACTTGATCGCCCGGTCGGCCCGGACCGCCGCCACGAGGCCCGCCGCGGGATCCGCCCCCGGGCGCCGTGCCGCCTGAGTGTACTTGCGCGCCACGAACGGGTGGCAGGCGAGCTGCTCGCGCAGCGCGTCTTCTCCTTCCCCGCGCGCGACCACCGCCTGCGCCACGGCGAGGCGCCGGGCGATTCCCGCCAGCCGCCCGAGCAGTCCGAGCAGTTCGCGCGGGCCTCCGCCGGCCAGATGGCGGTCGAGCGCCGACAGCGCCCGGGCACGCTCGCCGGCCAGCACGGCATCCTCGAGAGCGAATGCGCCGACGGCGCGCGTCGGCCCGAGCGCCTGCTCGACCTCCTCGAGCTAGAGCTTCCGGCGTCGTCCGGAGTCGTCCCGCACGAGCAGCGCCAGCTTGTCGAGTTCGCGGGCTGCGAGCGCGGTGTCGGTGCCGATCGCGTCGGCGAGTGCCGCCGCGGCCTGCGCTGGCAGGTCGATGCCCCGCTCGGCCGCGCGCTGGCGCACCCATCCGGCCATCTCGCGCTCCCGGGGACGCTCGCAGACGACCAGGCCGCCAGCCTTCTCGATCCGCTTGACGACCGCGAGCCGCCGGTCGGCGCGCGTGGCGATCAGCGCCAGCGTCGACCCGGTGGCCGGTGCGGCGACATACGACGCGAGGGCCTCGCGGGCCGCGTCGCCTCCTCGTCCAGCCAGCCAGTCGACGTTCCGCACGACGATCAGCCGCCGTCCGCCGAAGAGCGGCACGGTGCGCGCGGCATCGAGCGCGCGCACCAGCTCGGAGCCGTCGAACCGCTCGACGGCGACGTCCCGGACATGCTCCGGGAGGGCCTCCTGCAGCCCGCGCAGGGCGCGCTCGCACGCCTCCCGGTCCTCGCCGACCAGCAGCACGACCGCCGGCGTCTCGGCCGGTGGGCTCGCCGGCCCGCCCGTCCCGCGCCGCGCCGCCGACATTCAGAAGCCTTCGAGCAGCGACGTCACCACGGTCCGGGCGAACCCTCGTGCGATCTCGTCGATCGCCACCAGCTCGCGGTCGAACCGCTCGCTCGGTGTCTCCGGGACGTCGTACTGCTCGCGATAGACGAAATGGCTCTGGCTCCAGAGGACCATCTCGGGCGACGCGCGCACGAGCCGCATCTCGGCCGTGATCGTGACCTCGACGCGCGAGAATCGCCCGCCGGTCGTGAACGTGACCGGGGACTCGCGATAGGACGTGATGCGGCCTTCCAGGATCGCGTCGACGTTCCTGCGCTCGGCCCGCGCCTCGACCCGCGCACGCCGGACGATCTCGTCGATCAGCGCCTCGGTGATCCGCTGGTGGATGTCCGCCTGGTCGGTCAGGTTCTCGAGCAGCGGCACGCCGATCGTGCGCACGTCCTGCGGCAGGAAGCTCGAGCTTCCGGCACGGCCCGCCATGTGGTAGCCGCACCCCGGACCGCCGGCCAGCACGACGGCGGCTGCCAG
>JAJRXN010000194.1 GCA_024276295.1 Acidobacteriota bacterium | reverse complement strand
CTGACCAAGCTCGACGGCACGGCCCGCGGTGGCGTGGCGGTGGCCATCGGCCGGGAACTCGGGATTCCGGTGCGCTACATCGGTGTCGGCGAGTCCGTCGAGGACCTGCTGGACTTCGATTCCGCGGAGTTCGTCGAAGGACTGCTGGCCTCCGGAAGCGCCCCCGAGGGCGTGGAGCACGGTCGTTGATCGGTGACCGGGAACGGCGCTGGTTCCTCCGCTGTCTCGAACTGGCGGAACGCGGAGGCCGCCTGACGGCGCCGAATCCGCGCGTCGGGGCGGTGGTGGTCCGCGACGGCCGGGTGATCGGCGAGGGCTGGCATCGCCGCGCGGGGGAACCGCACGCGGAGGCGGTGGCTCTGGACGCCGCGGGCGAGGCGGCCCGCGGCGCCACGCTCTACTGCTCGCTCGAGCCGTGCGCGCATCACGGCCGGACACCGCCCTGCACCGAGCGTATCGCCGGTGCGGGCATCGCGCGGGTCGTGTGCGGGCTGGTCGATCCCGATCCGCGGGTGCGTGGCGCCGGTCTCGAGGCGATGGCCGCGGCCGGGATTCTCGTGGAGCTGGCGACCGGCGGCGACGCGCGGCGGGCCGAGCGCGTGATCGAGGACTACCTGGTCCATCGCCGGGAAGGGCGCGCCTTTGCCGTGCTCAAGGTGGCGGCGACGCTCGACGGCCGGATCGCCGATCGGGAGAGCCGGTCTCGCTGGATCACGGGAAGCGCCGCCCGCTCCCACGGGCGGAAGCTGCGCGAGCGTTACGGCGCGATCCTCGTCGGGGCCAACACGGTGCTGGCCGACGATCCGCTCCTGCTCCCTCCCACGGGGACGGGAGAGGCCGGGGCGCCGTTCCTCCGCTGCGTGCTCGACGGGACGTTGCGGGTTCCGGAGACGGCGCGATTGTTCCGGGAGCCCGCGGCGGGCAGCCCGGTGGTCGTGTTCACGACACCCGGAACCGATCCCGAGCGGCGCCAGGCGATCGAGCGGGTCGGCGGCGAGGTTGTCTGCCTCGGCCCTCCGGGCGGCCCGATTCCGCCGCGGGACGTGCTGCGCGAACTCGGCCGCCGCGGCGTGCTCGGAGCGATCGTCGAGGGTGGAGGAGCGACCCACGGGGCCTTTCTCACCGCGCGGATGGCCGACAAGGTGGTCTGGTACGTCGCCCCGCGCGTCCTCGGGGATCCGGGCGCGATCGCGGCCGTCCGGAGCGGACCGTCGAGGCTCGAACAGGCGATGGCGCTCGAGATTGCGGGGGTCGAGCGGCTGGAGGATGATCTGCTGATCACCCTCTATCCTGCATGAATGCGTGAACGGGAGCAGATGTTCACCGGCTTGATCGAGGAGATCGGACGGCTCCGAAGCGTCGCGACGCGGGGACGTGGGCTGCGTGTCGTGGTCGAACATGCGTTGCCCGGCGAGCCGGTCCGGCCGGGCGAGAGCATCGCCGTGGACGGCTGCTGCCTGACGGCGGTGGCGCCGGCGGACGGGACGTTTTCGGCCGACGTTTCGGCGGAGACCCTTTCGCGGACCGGGGGGCGCTCGCGCTGGCGGGCCGGGCGCAGGGTGAATCTCGAGCGGTCGCTCCGTGCGGGCGACCGCCTCGGGGGGCACGTCGTGCTCGGTCACGTCGATGCGCTGGTCCGGCTGCAGGCGATCCGCCGGCTGCCCGGGGACGTGCGGCTGCGCTTCGCGCTGCCCGCGGGCGGGAGCCACGCGATCGTCGAGAAGGGCTCGGTCGCTCTCGACGGCGTGAGTCTGACGGTGGCCCGGGTCGGCAGCGGCTGGTTCGAGGTCGCCGTGATCCCGGAGACCCTGGCGAGGACGACGCTCGGGTCCCGGAGACCGGGCGAGTCCCTTGCCATCGAATACGACGTTCTCGCGCGCTACGCCCAGCGGGCCGCCGGCCCGGGACGAGGTTGAGCATGCCGTTCGCAACGATCGAAGAAGCGCTCGAGGAGCTGCGCGCCGGCCGGATGATCGTCGTCGTCGACGACGAGAGCCGCGAGAACGAGGGCGACCTGACGCTGGCGGCCGAGTTCGTCACGCCGGAGGCGATCAACTTCATGGCGCGCCACGGCCGCGGGCTGATCTGCCTTTCGATGACGGGAGAGCGGCTCGACGAGCTGCAGATTCCGCTGATGGTCTCGGAGAACAGCTCGCGCTTCAACACCGCGTTCTGCGTATCGATCGAGGCCCGCGAAGGGACGACGACCGGCATCAGCGCCGCCGACCGGGCGACGACGATCCGCCGTGCGATCGACCCGGCGACGAGACCGTCCGATCTCGTCCGACCGGGTCACGTGTTCCCGCTGCGCGCCGCGGCGGGTGGCGTGCTGCGGCGCACCGGCCAGACCGAGGCGGCGATCGACCTGGCGCGGCTGGCCGGCCTCTATCCGGCCGGCGTGATCTGCGAGGTGATGAAGGACGACGGCACGATGGCGCGGGTGCCCGACCTGCAACGGTTCTGCGAGCACCACGGGCTCAAGATGATCACCATCGCGGATCTCGTCCGGTACCGCATGGAGCACGAGCGGCTGATCCAGCGCTGCGCTTCGCCCCGGCTGCCGACCCGCTTCGGCGACTTCCGGATCCACGCCTTTTCCAACGAGGTCGACGGGCAGGTCCACCTGGCGCTCGCGCTCGGCGAGATCGACGACGGGGAGCCGGTGCTCGTACGCGTGCACAGCGAGTGCCTGACGGGAGACGTGTTCGGCTCGACACGCTGCGACTGCGGCGACCAGCTCGAGGCGGCCATGGCGGCGGTCGAGGCCGCGGGGCGCGGCGTCGTGGTCTACATGCGCCAGGAGGGGCGGGGGATCGGCCTGCTCAACAAGCTGCGCGCCTACGAACTGCAGGACGACGGGCGGGACACGGTCGAGGCGAATCTCGAACTCGGCTTCCCGCCGGACGTGCGCGACTATGGGCTGGGAGCGCAGATCCTGTTCGACCTCGGCGTGCGGAAGATCCGCCTGCTGACCAACAATCCGCGCAAGTTCGTCGCCCTTTCGGGCTACGGTCTCGAGATCGTCGAGCGGGTTCCCCTCGAGGTGACGCCGCGGGCGGCCAACCGCGAGTACCTCAGGACCAAGCGCGACAAGCTCGGGCACAAGCTCAGCCGGAACCTCTAAGTCCTTGCCGGCGCGGGAGATTCTGGTACCCTGCGCCTCGTGAAGCGGGCTTTCGGGCGGCGCGCGCGCGGCCCGAAAGCTGTTCTTGTGCCGCCCGGTGCCGACGTCCGGGCGGAGCGCGAGGAAACCTGACGTGTTCGAGTCCCTGACGGAGCGGATCGGCCGCACGCTCGATCGCCTGCGCTCGAAAGGGCGGGTCACCGAGGCCGACCTGGATGCGGCGCTGCGCGAGATCCGTCTCGCCCTGCTCGAGGCGGACGTCGGCTTCCGTGTCGTCCGGGACTTCCTGGCCCGCGTGCGCGACAAGGCGCTCGGCGAGAAGGTCCTCGACAGCCTGACGCCGGGCCAGCAGGTGATCCGCGTCGTGCGCGACGAGCTGGTGGAACTGCTCGGCGGCGAGCGGGCGGGCAGACCGCTCCGGCTCGACGGGGCGCCGACCGTCGTGATGCTCGTCGGTCTCCAGGGCTCGGGCAAGACCACGACCGCCGGCAAGCTCGGCCGGTTCCTCAAGGCCCAGGGGCGGCACCCGCTGATCGCCCCCGTCGATCTCGCGCGCCCGGCGGCCGTGCTGCAGGCGATCCAGGTCGCCCGGGCGGCGGAGCTGGCGGCATTCGAGCACGACGGTACGGGCACCCCGGTCGGCCGGGCCCGCGAGGCGGTCGAACATGCCCGCGTCCGGGGTCACGACGTGGTCCTGCTCGATACCGCGGGCCGGCTGCACGTGGACGAGCAGCTGATGGAGGAGCTCGAGCAGATCGCCGCCGCGGTGTCGCCCGGCGAGATCCTCTATGTCGCGGACGCGATGACGGGACAGGACGCGGTCCGTTCGGCGGACGAGTTCCGCCGGCGGGTGCCGCTGACCGGCGTGATCCTGACCAAGCTCGACGGTGACGCCCGTGGCGGCGCGGCGCTGTCGGTTGCCGCGGTGACCGGCGTGCCGATCCGCTTTGCCGGAGTCGGCGAGAAGGTCGAGGCTCTCGAGCCGTTCGATGCCGGGCGCATGGCCGGGCGGATCCTCGGCATGGGCGACGTGCTCGGCCTGATCGAGACGGCCGAGAAGGCGTTCGACCAGAAGCAGGCGGAGAGGATCGAGAAGGCGCTGCGCTCGAAGCGCTTCACGCTCGAGGATTTCCGCGCGACGCTGAACCAGATCCGCCGGATGGGGCCGCTCGAACAGGTGCTCTCGATGGTTCCCGGCGTGAAGCTCCCGGCAGGCGCCGACGTCGACGGCCGGCAGCTCGTGCGGTTCGAGGCGATCATCAACTCGATGACGCCCTCGGAGCGGGCGGATCACCGCGTGCTCAACGGTTCGAGGCGCAAGCGGATCGCCCGCGGCTCGGGGACGTCGGTGCAGGACGTCAACAGGTTGATCAAGCAGTATCTCGAAATGCAGAAACTGATGAAGGCGCTCGGCGGCAAGGGAAAGGGGGGTCGGATGCGCCGACTCCTCGGCCACTGAGTCGCGGTTCTTCAAGGAGACAGGAACGTGCTCAAGATCAGGCTTCGGCGGGAAGGCTCCCGCAACCATCCGTTCTTTCGCGTCGCGGTGTCCGATTCCCGGCGCACCCCCAACGGGCGTGTGATCGAGATCATCGGACACTACGATCCGAAGGTGAATCCCGCCCGCGTCCAGATCGACGTCGAGAAGTACGACGCCTGGGTGGCCAAGGGAGCGCACGCTTCCGATTCGGTCCGCAGCCTGGTGCGCAAGCTGCGCAAGGGCGGGACGGAGGCCGAGGCGTGAACCTCGATGCACGCATGCGGGCGTTCCTCGAGACGGTGATCAGCGCCCTCGTCTCGAATCCCGAGGCGGCGAAGGTCGAGATGGTCGACGGCCGCCGGGCGACGCGATTCCTGCTGCGTGTCGATGCGCAGGACCGGGGGCAGGTGATCGGCAAGGAAGGCCTGACGATCCGGGCGATCCGCACGCTGGCGGAGATCTCGGCGCATCGGCATCGCCGTCGCTTCGAGGTCGAGATTCCGGACTGACGGGACCGGACGATGATCCCCGACCGGCAGGTGGACGAGGAGCGGCTCGTGCTCGTGGCGCGGGCCGGCCGGCCGTGGGGGCGTGCCGGCGAGCTGCTGGTCGAACTCGAGACCGACTGGCCCGAGATCCGGTTCCGCCCCGGCGGCACGCTGGTCGCCGGGCTTCGCTCGGGAGAACGGCGCACGCTGCGCGTCCGGCGACTGACCGTCCGGGGGGGGCGGACGATGCTCGGCTTCGAGGGGATCGACAGCATCGGCGATGCAGAGCCGCTCGCCGGCGCGGAGCTGTACGCACGGCGCGCGGACGCGGTGCTCGAGGCGGGCGAGGTTCACGTCGCGGACCTTCCGGGCCTGGCCGTCGAGCGGCCCGACGGACGCGTCGTCGGGCACGTCGTGTCGGTGCTCGAAGGGGTCGCCGCGGACCTGCTCGTGGTCGCCACGACGGACGGTGCCGAGCGGCTCGTGCCGCTGGTGCCGGAGATCACGACCGGGATCGACCCGGCCGCCGGCCGCGTCGTGATCGACCCGCCGGCAGGACTCCTCGACGAGGACGAGCCGGTGGGCGCCGGAGGCGCCGCGGAATGAGGGATCGGCTGCCTCAGGAGTTCGTCGTCCTGACGATCTTCCCGGACATGTTTCCGGGGCCGCTGGGCCACGGCGTGCTGGGCAAGGCGTTCGAGCGCGGTCTGCTCGGCCTGGACGTGCGGGACCTGCGCCAGTACGCCGATCCGCCGCACTACCAGGTCGACGACGCGCCGTTCGGTGGCGGGGCCGGGATGGTGATGAAGCCGGAGCCGTGGTTCCGGGCCGTCGAGGCCCTGCGGGCCGAGCGCCCCGACGAGCCGATGCGGGTGATCCTCCTCGACCCCGGGGGGCGGCGGTTCGAGCAGCGGATCGCCCACGAACTGAGAGAGGCCGGCCGGCTGGTGCTGCTCTGCGGTCGCTACGAGGGAATCGACGACCGGGTCCGGGAGCATCTGGCCGACGAGGAACTGTCGATCGGGGACTACGTGTTGACCGGCGGCGAGTTGGCCGCCATGATCGTCATCGAGGCCGTCGGCCGGCTGGTGCCGGGTGTGGTGGGCGAGCCCGAGTCGCTGGTCCGCGAGTCGTTCGAGACGCGGGCGCTGGACCACCCGCACTACACGCGACCGGCGGAGTACCGGGGGTGCCGCGTCCCGGACGTGCTGTTGTCCGGGCACCATGCCAGGATCGAGCGTTGGCGCCGCGAGCAGGCTCTTGCCCGGACCCGCGCACGGCGGCCCGAGCTGATCGAGGACGAGAATTCCACCGCCGTCGCTGCGCGGCGGTCGAGGACACAGAGCGATGAGTGAGCAGATCATCCGGTCGTTCGAGGCGGCCCACATCAAGCCCGACATCCCCGAGTTCGGTCCTGGCGACACCGTCCGCGTGCACGTCCGTGTGCGCGAGGGCGAGAAGGAACGCATCCAGGTCTTCCAGGGTGTCGTCCTGGGGCGCAAGCACGGCAAGGGCTCGACCCGGTCGACGTTCCGCGTGCGCAAGATCAGCGGCGGCATCGGTGTCGAGCGCGTCTTTCCGCTCCATGGCCCGGTGGTCGCGAAGATCGAGGTCGTGCGGTATGGGCGCGTCCTGCGCGCGAAGCTCTATCACCTCCGGGGACTCTCCGGAAAGGCGGCGCGGATCAAGGAGCGGCGCCGGGTCTGACGCGTGGCAGGAGAACGCCAGCGCCTTCTGCAGCAGGCGGCTGCCGCCGTTCGCCAGGGAGATCTGGCAGGCGCGGCGGAGCTGTACCGGCAGCTCGCGGAACTCGTGCCGAACGACCCGGCCGTGCTCCAGCGGCTCGGTGATGCGCTGGCCAGGATCGGACGCCACGAGGAGGCTCGGGACGCGCTCCGTCGTCTGGCGCGCGTCTATCGCGACGGCGGCCAGACCAACCATGCTCTCGCCGCGCTGCGCCGGGCCACGCGGATCGGGGAACCTTCGCCCGAACTGCTCGAGGATCTCGGCGAGGCCTGCCTCGAGGCGGGGCGTGTCGCCGACGCGCGCGTGCCGCTGCTCGAGGCGAGCCGGCTGTTCGCCGAGCGCCGTGACCTGACGTCCGCCCGCCGGACGCTCGAGCGCGGTGCGGCGGCGTCGCCGACCGATCCGTCGTTCCTCGAGGCGCTCGTCAGGCTGACCGACGAGATCGGTGCCGAGGCGGACCGGGCGTCCGCGCGGGCGGCGCTGGCGGTCACCCGCTGCCGGTCCGGAGACCTCGCAGGCGCCACCCTGGCGGCGGCAGAGGCCTTCGGACTCGATCCGACGGGTGACAACGTCTTCGAGGCGCTCTCCCGGGCCGAGGCGACCTTCGAGCGCCACCCCGAGGCGCTCCCGCCGCGGCCGCCGGAGGGCAGCGGGGCGCTGCCCGGCACCTGGGCGACGTTCCGCGCGTGCTGCCTTGTCGGGCGACCCGACACGTCGGCGGCCGTGCTCGACGAACTCGAAGCGGTGCTCGCCACGGAGAACGCGCCGACCGGTTGTGCGGCGCTCCGCGCGGCATCGCTGTTCGCGGAGGCCGACCGGCTGGAGGCGGCCGACCGGGCGGCGCGGATCGCGGTGCGCGACCTCGGGCGCTCGCGCCGCTTCGGGCGTGACCTCAAGGACCTCCTCGAACGCCTGACGGCGCGGGACGGCCGACGTTTCGCCTGGGCGGCCTCCGCCGCCTCGCGGCTGTCCGGCTCGATGGCGCAGCAGACCGGAGCGGTGGCCGTTCCGGGGGCCGGGCCGGCGGCGGCCGGAACTCCCGACCTGCCGGACGAGATCCGCGCGCGGCTGTTCGAGGCCGAGGCGCTGCTCCAGCATGGCCTCGCGGACACGGCGCGGCGCGCACTCCGGGCGATTCCGGCGAGGTACCAGGACCATCCCGACGTCCTCCGCGTCCTCGGAGCGGCCGGCGGCAAGCCGACGCCTCCCCACAAGCCGGCGAGTCGGGAAACGGCCTCCGGGGCGGAGGACGGCGTCCCGGCGATTCCGCTCGAGGCGCCGGCCGAGGAAGCTCCGGCCCCCGCCGCGGACGCCGGGCAGGGCCCGGTCGGGACGACGACCATGCCGGCACCGGTTCGAGTCGATGCGCCGGTCGCGCCGCCCGAGCCTGCCCCCGAGGCCGGGGGAGGCGACGACGACTTCGTGATCGTCTTCGACGACGAGGCCGGTGAAGGCGTGACCGCCCCGTCGATGGCGTTGGGAACGTCGTCGGGCGGCCCGCCGAGAGGCGATCCTCCCGGGATCGACGGGCCGGATCTCAAGGCGCTCGAGGAAGGGATCGGCCGCGCCGTCTCGGACGCCGACACCGAGACGTCGTACCAGATGGCGCTCGGGCTGATGGAGATGGGGCTCTTCGGCCAGGCGCGCCCGATCCTCGAAGGGCTGCTCTCCTCGCCCGAGAGGGCGGCCATGGCGGGCCTGCTGCTGGTCCGGGGGTTCCGCGAGCAGGGGGCGACGGCCGAGGCGCTCCAGGCGGGCCTGAAGGCGCTGGCGGCCGGCGAAGGGGTCGACGACGCCGCGCGGCCGGAACTGGCCGGGGAGCTTGCGGAACTCGCCCTGGCCGGTGGAAGCCGCGGGGAGGCGCGGGTGCTGGCGGAACTCGTCCAGCGCTTCGATCCGGAAAGCCCGCTGCTCGGCCGCCTCGCCGCCCTGGCAGCGGCGGATTCCTGACGCCTTTTCTGCCGGCCGGTGTCGGGTTTCCGGCGCCGGGGCCGGGCGCGGTGGCGAGCTGCCCGCCGGTCCGAACGGCAACCTTTTCGGTTTCAGTCTCTTGGAACTCGCCGCCGAGGTGGCAGGCATCGTGGCACGGGCCCTGCACTGTCCGGGGTCGGCCGCGTCGAGCGACGTGGCCCCCGGTAGCGGCCGGCTCGGTCGGTGGGCCCTGGCAGAGCGGAATGCCTGACCGAACCCCCTCTTGACCCTTCCTGACAAGTGCTGCCAGCCTCGTCCGGAGTCGGCCGCTACGTGCAGCGGAACTCGCTGGTCCGCCCGTTCGCGGAACGCCTGCGCCCCGGGCCGGCAGGCTCCGTGCCACGTGGTGGCGAGTGGCCCCCGGGCCGCCTAAGCTCCGGTTCCGGCACCCCGAGGTACCCTGCATGGTCTCCAGGCCCCCATCCCTGATGGTCCTCTGCGACGGCCCCGAGCCGGCCCGCGAGGCGATGGCCCGGGATCTAGGGCTCGCGCGCGCGCTGCGCGAGGGCGAGCTGAGTGCGATCGTCGCGCGGCGCCACGGCTGGGCCGCGCCGGCGCTGAGCTTCGGTCGGGCCCAGAGCCCGCCCGTGGCGCTGGTGGAGGCGGCCCGCGACGCCGGTGTCGAGCTGGCGCGGAGGCCGACAGGCGGCGGCTGGCTGCTGCACCTGCCGGGGGACGTGGCGCTGACGCTGGCGATCCGCGGGCCCCAGGGGGCGGGCGAGTTCCGCGCGACCGCGCGGCGCGTGGCCCGGGCCATCGCGTCCGGCCTCTCCCGGTCGGGGATCGAGGCCGACGTGCTGACCGGCCGCGGCGCCCCGGCGGACCGCTCCGAGATCTGCTTTTCCCGCGGCGATCGCGACGAGGTGGCGGTCGGCGCGGTCAAGGTCGCGGGGGTGGCGCTCGCGCGCCTCGGCCCGGCGATCCTCGTGCAGACGGCGATTCCGTGCGCCCCGGCAGACGGTGCGCTCGAGGAACTCGAAGCACGCCACGACCCGGCGCGCGGGCGGGCCGTCGCCGCTCTCGCCGGGCTCGCGCCCGAGGCGCTGTGGGAGGGCTTCCTGGCGTCCCTGGCGGAGACGTACCGCTGCGAGCCGCGTCCCGGTTCCTGGGACCGGGGATGGCCGGCCGGAGTGGGCCTGCGATGAGACGGGAAGCCCGGCTGGCGGCGACGACGTCCGTGCTCCTCCTGCTGGCGGCCGGCTGTCCGGGGCCCGTGCTCCACGGCCTGCCCGCCGGGCCGCGAGCGGCGCCCGTTGCCCCTGACGCGGGCCCCGGGGTGCCGGCAGCGGGCGAAGGGCTTCAGGTTGTCCAGGTGATCCTCCGTGACGCGACGGATGCGGCCGGCGGGTTCGCCGAGTCCGCGGTCCGCGCGGCGGCCGATGCGGCGGTCACCTGGCTGCTCGACGCCGAGTTCCCGCTCGACGCCTGGCGGCGGCTGGCGGACGCGCGCGGCGCGGCGGGTGGGCCGCCCCGCGGGCAGTTGGCCGAGGTCGTCGCGCAGCGGCTCGATCTCGCAGGTGCCGCCGGCGCGGCGGTCACGGTCTGGCGCCCCGACTGGCGCGAGGGCCGGCTCGATCCACCTCCGCCCGCCGCGGTCCTCTCCGGGCCGCTGCTCGTCGATCTGCTCGCACCACGGGTCGACGGCCGCACCTGGACCGCCGGGATCGTCCTGGCCGCGAGCGACCCGGCAGCGGCCGCGCTCGTCGCGCACTTCACGCTGCAGGCACGGGCGACCGGCCGTGCTCCGGATCTCGAGCGACTGGCACGGCACCACGGCGTCCCGCTCGACGCGTTCGACTGGCAGCGCGCCGCGGTCGTTGACGGCGGGTAGGCGGAGCCTCAGCCGCCTCCCGGCTCGGGCAGGGCGCGCAGACGGCCGCTGCGGTTCGCCTCGAGCACCTCCGCCGGGAAGCCGTCGAGCCCGTCGTGCAGCTCGGGGGGCAGGAGTTCTTCGGGTTCCCGGCCTTTTTCGTCCTCGGCGAGGTCTTCCGCCTCGATGCGCTCCCGGATCTCGGCCAGGGCCTGTTCGCGGGCCAGCGCGCGCAGCCGCCGTTCTTCGCGGGCCAGCGTCATCGCGTCGAGGAACCGGATCCAGTCGCCGGGCTGCCAGGCGAGCGGCATCGAGCCCTCGAGCGTGGTCTTCCGGCCGGGCCGT
>JAJRXN010000193.1 GCA_024276295.1 Acidobacteriota bacterium | reverse complement strand
CGGCGGCGGGCCGACGTGGCGGTGGCACGGCTGCGCGCCTGTGATCTCTGTCCGCACCGCTGTCTCGTCGACCGCACGGCCGGACCGTACGGCCTGTGCTGCATCGGGCGCCAGGCCGTGGTCCACGGCTGGGGCCCGCACCTCGGCGAGGAACCGCCGATCCGTGGCCGCCACGGATCGGGGACGATCTTCTTCGCCGGGTGCAATCTCGACTGTCGCTTCTGCCAGAACTGGGAGACGAGCCACCTGCGCCACGGGCGGCCGGTCGACGCCGGGCAACTCGCCGAGATCATGCTCGAACTGCAGCGCGCCGGCTGCCACAACGTGAACCTGGTCAGCCCGTCGCACGTGCTGGCCCAGGTGCTCGAAGCGCTGCTGATCGCCGCCGGGCGCGGTCTGCGGCTGCCGCTCGTCTGGAACTCCGGCGGCTACGACGCCGTCGATGCCCTCGAGCTGCTCGACGGCGTGATCGACATCTACATGCCGGATGCCAAGTACGGCGACGACGAGACGGCCGAACGGCTTTCCGGAGCACGTGACTACACGGCGGTGAACCAGGCCGCCCTGCGCGAGATGCACCGCCAGGTCGGCGACCTGGTGCTCGGCCCCGACGGCGTCGCCCGGCGCGGACTGCTGGTCCGCCACCTGGTCCTTCCCGGCGGTCTCGCCGCGAGCGGGAAGGTGTTCGAGTTCCTCGCCCGCGAGATCTCCCCGCAGACCGCCATCAACGTGATGGCCCAGTACCACCCCTGTTGGCGGGCTTCCGAGTGCCCGCCGCTCGACCGCCGGACGACCGCGGAGGAGCACGCGGCCGCTCTCGACGCAGCGCGTCGTGCGGGCCTCGCGCGTTTCGTGTAGACCACGCGCATCGCCCACGTACCAAGGAGCCACCCGATGATCCGTCACGCCCCCCCCACCCGCCTCGCCCTGTCCGCCCTGGCGGCCATCCTGCTGATGGCCGGCGCCGCCGCACCGCCCGCACTCTGCGCGGACGGCCTGACCCTCGAAGAGATGCTCGCCCTGCGCAGCGTGCTCGAAGCGCGCATCTCTCCTGACGGGACGCGCATCGCGTACATACTCGCCGTGCCGCGCGATCCGTTCGAGGAGGACGACGGTCCCGCCCGCCGGCGGCTGATGGTCATCCCGACCGACGAGGGAGAGCCGCGCACGTTCGTCGGAGGCGAAACCGACGTCTCGGCGATCCGCTTCACCGCCGCGGGCGATGCGATCACGTTCCTGGCGAAGCGTGGCGACGACGAACACAAGGCACTGTGGTCGATTCCGGTCGACGGCGGCGAGGCGCGCCGGCTGGTCGAACACGACGAGGACATCACCGACTACGCCCTGGCTCCGGACGGCCGCCACGTGGCGTTCCTGGCGCGCGAGCCACTCGCCGAGGAGCGCGAGAAGCTCGAGAAGAAGGGATTCAAGGCCGAGGTCGTCGAGGAGCAGCCGCGCTTCGTCCGCCTGCATGTCGCCGATCTCGAGGATGCGTCGAGCAAGCCGAAGACGATCGAACTCGACGGCTCGGCCTCGGAGCCGAGCTGGAGTCCGACCGGAGACAGGCTGGCCGTGGCCCTCGCACCGACGCCATCGATCGACGACCACTACATGAGGCGCACGTTCCACCTGCTCGACACGAAGAGCTGGAAGGTCGTCCGACGCATCGAGACGCCGGGCAAGCTGGGCTCGCTCGTCTGGGCACCGGACGGCTCCCGCGTGGCGTTCCTCTCGGCCGGCGATCCGCACGATCCGTCCGAGGGCCGGCTGTTCGTCACCGGCGTCACCGACGACGACCTGACGCGGATCGGACTCGACCTCGAAGCGGACTTCGTCGACATCGCGTTCGCCACACCCTCCCGCCTGCTCGCCGTGCTCCACCAGGGAGTGACCACGCGACTGGTCTCGGTCGACCTGCCGGGTGGCGCGATCTCCGACGTTCTCGCGCCGGAATCCGCCGCCCTGCGATCGCTGTCGCTCGCCGGGACCGGAGGCATGGTGGCCCTCGTCGCCGATGCGCCGACGCATCCGCGCGAGGTCTTCACCTGGCGTGCCGGCGCGGCGGGTCTGGTTCGGCGCACGGATTCGAACCCGTCACTGGCCGGCACACGTCTGGCGCGGCAGGAGGCGATCCGCTACCGCGCCCGCGACGGCCTCGTGATCGAGGGGTTGCTGATCCACCCGCTGGAGCGCGAACGCGACGCCCGCGTCCCGCTGATCGTCGTCGTCCACGGCGGTCCGGAATCGCACTACTCGAACGGCTGGCTGACACGCTACGCAAGCCCCGGCCAGGTGCTCGCCGCCCGCGGCTACGCCGTCTTCCATCCCAACTACAGAGGCAGCACGGGGCGCGGGATCGCGTTCTCGAAACTCGACCAGGCCGACTACGCGGGCCCCGAAT
>JAJRXN010000192.1 GCA_024276295.1 Acidobacteriota bacterium | reverse complement strand
TGAGCGCCGAGTAGAGCCCGGTCTCGTCCTCGAGGATAGGGTCGCGGTCGTCGTAGTCGGTCAGCGTGAAGCCGACCTCGGCACCCCAGCCCGAGGTACCTCGCCAGCGGGCACCGAACGTCACGTCGAAACGTTGGACATCGATGTCGGACAATTCGTCCACGATGGTCCAGTCGTCGAGGATCGGCGCGAGCGAGGCGTCGGCCTCCTGGGCGTCCGGTGTCGCGAAGATGCTCACCATGTTCCATGCGTCCATCGAGGCTCGCGTGCGCGTGTACATCCCTCTCAGGAAGAGATCGGTCGTCGGGTTGAGCGGCGTGCCGACCTGCAGCGTGAAGACACCGGCCTGAATGTCGTATCCTGTGATTCCATCAGCCCGACCGAACTGGCCGGAGAGCAGGCCGGCGGCTCACCCATCCATCAGTGGTATCGAAACGAACGTCTCCTGGTCTTCCCTGATCAGGTCGGCGCTGGTCACGACCCAGACTCTCGACGCCGGTGCCCACCAGACAGACGCACCCAGCGCCAACACCTGCCGGGACCAGCTTCCGACGCTCGTCTCGTCGTTCTCCTGGTTCCGATAGCTTCCGTGGAACGTCCAGCTCGAGTCGGCATCCGGCGCGAAGGCGAAGTTGACGCGCAGGCCGACACTGCCGCTCGGTACGTTCGTCAGGTCTCCGAACCTCAGGCGGTACAGTTCGAAGTACTGCTCGCGGAAGAATGGCCCGCTGCTTTCCGGCGTGTCCGTCAGTCCCGCGGCGCGGACCGCACCGTTGACATTCTTGAACGTGCTGTCGGCCTGCATCCATTCCGCTTCGCTTCGGTAGCGCCAGTGATCGCCGATCCGGCCCAGCAGCGAGGCTCGCAACCGGTACTCGGTCGTCTCCGTTCCCCCCGCGTCGTCGACGCGGAACGACTCCCGATCGATGCTGCGCGCGCGCAGCGCGACCTTCAGCCGCTGGCGTCCGGCGCTTCCGAACCGGTGCACGAGTTCCGCCTCGGCGGTCGAGACCGTCCGATCCGCTGCCGAGCGGCGCGTGAAGTCGGCGATGAAGCCCGCCGCACGAAGGCTGCCCGACGGCCCGTAGAGGTCCGCATAGGTCCGGCCCTGGATCGGAGGCGGTCCGATACCGGCCGGGTTGGGCGGCTCGACCACGTCGACGAAGTAGTCGTCACTCGAGAGATCCTCCCAGCGCCCGGAGAGCGTCAGCGTCGTCCCCGGGCGGTCGAACGAATGCAGCCACCGGAGACGCGCCGTCTCGTAGTCGACCTCGAGCCCCGTGCTGCCGCTCGTGGTGTTGATCAGCGAGACCGTGCCGTCGACGTGGTTCTTCCCGCTCGTCCACCAGGCATGAAGCGTGGCCGTCGTGCGGTCGTGATCGACGACGACGCCGACCGGCAGCGAGACCGGTCCGCCGATGGCGAACTGCACGCGGTTGTCGAACAACGGGGCCTTGAGGCTCGGGTGCCGCGCCTGCTCGAACTCGCGGATCACGTCCCGGGCCCGGTCCTCGAATTCTCTCGTCTTCCATTCGAGCCTGATGCCCCAGGACGGCTTCTGGTACGCAAGAACGGCCTCGAGGTCGCTGGCCGTTTCATCGAGCGCCCGGGCCTGCGCTACGATGTGGCAGGTCATGCAGTGGCCGGTGGAGAGCTGCTGCTTGCCTCCGGAACGACGGATCTGCCTGGTGCGGAGCGCCAGAGTCCAGGCGCGGGCGTCCTCCGGCTGCCAGGTCAGCGACGCATGTCCGATCTCGAAGCGCGTCCGATATCGTCCGAGAGGATCGAGGTCGTCGGCTCGCACGATCTTCCCCGCTTCGTCGGTCGCGTGGAGATTTTCGAGGGGATCGTGCGGCAGTTGGTGCAGGAACCGCTCGAAGCCCGCTTCGAGGCGCAGTGAGCGATCGATCTCCCAGCGCAGGGCGTGGCTCTGCTCGTACGAACTCCGCTCGGACAGGTCGAGTTCCAGTCGGCCGTCGTCGTCGAGCGATACGTCCCACCAGCCGGAGAAGATCTCGCTCGATTCGTCGTGCCGGTACTCCGAGGCGCGGTTCAGGCTGTCGTCGGCCTTGACCGCCGTCGCCCCGAACGCGACCTCGCCCGTGGTCTCGTCGGGCAGCGCGCACGGCGTGACTCCGGCGACTGCGACCAGCGCCAGGAGCGAAGGAATCGAGATCTGGTGTTTCATGGCTTCGACCTCCCTGCTACCGCGTCAGGTTTC
>JAJRXN010000191.1 GCA_024276295.1 Acidobacteriota bacterium | reverse complement strand
GCGGCCGGATGGTCTCCCGAAAGCAGCCGGAGCCGGTAGCCCGCCCGCCGCAGCCGCTCGATCACCGCGCGGGCCTCCGGCCGCAGCGGGTCACCGAGCACCGCCAGGGCGACCAGCCGGCCGTCGACGGCGACGCCGACCGGGGTATGACCACGCGCGGTCTCCTCACCGACCGCCGCCTCGAACCATCCGGGAATGCTCCCGCCGGCCTGCCCGGTCACGAAGTCCGGCGATCCGACGATCACGTCGTGCTCCCCGACCCGTCCGCGAATCCCGGCCCCGGTCGTCTCGTGGACCTCCCGCGCCACCACGCCGGACTCCTGCGCCGGCGCCCCGGCGAGGGCGCGGGCGACCGGATGGTTCGAGGCCGACTCGAGCGCGGCGGCCAGGGGGCGCGCGGCCTCGTCTCCGACCCAGCGCACCAGCGCGAGGCGCCCGCAGGTCACCGTCCCGGTCTTGTCGAGAAACACCGTCCCTGGCCGCGCCAGGCGCTCGATCGCATCGCCTCCCTTGACGAGCAGCCCGCTACCCGCGGCGCGACCGATCGCCGCGCTGATCGCCAGCGGCGTGGCCAGACCGAGTGCGCAGGGACAGGTGACGATCAGCAGCGCGATGGCGTGATCGACCGCCAGACCGACGCCCCGTCCGGCCCACAGCGCGAACGTCGTCCCGGCGAGCAGCAGCACGACGACGACGAACCACGCCGAAACCTGGTCGGCGAGCCGGACGATCGGTGCGCGGCGGCGCGCGTGTTCCTCGACGAGCGTCATCAGCCGGCCGAGCCGCGTGCGGACCCCCGCGGCGCGGACATCGACCTCGAGCCGCCCGGAAAGGTCGACGGTCCCCGCGTGCACCGTGTCGCCCGGCCCGACCGGGACGGGTTTCGTCTCCCCCGTCATCAGCGAGAGATCGACGTGTGCCCGGCCCTCCACGACGACGCCGTCGGCCGGCATCGTCTCTCCGGCGCGCACCTCGATCCGCATCCCGGGCACCAGCGCGGCGACCGGGATCTCCCGGCACGCGCCGCCGGGTTCGACCAGGCGGGCCGTCGACGGCTAGAGCGCGTGGACCAGTTCGGCCGCTCCGGCGGCGGCACGCTGCTGCCGGCGCAGCAGCCAGCGGCCGACCAGCAGCAGGAAGACCAGCGTCGTCACCGAGTCGAAGTAGATCTCTCCCCGCCCGAGCACGGTGTTGACCGTCCCCCATCCGGAACCGGCAAGAATCCCGAGGCTGATCGGCACGTCCATGTGCAGCGTGCGCGCCCGCAGCGCCCCGAGCGCCCCGCGGTGGAACACCGCCGCGCACCACGTCACCGACGGGATCGCCAGCACCAGGCTGACCCAGCGGAAGAACTGCGCGAGCCCCGGATCGATGCCGGAAAACGCTCCGCCGTAGAGGGCCACGGCGATCAGCATCACGTTGCCGGCCACGGCCCCGGCGACGCCGAGCCGGATCAGCAGGTCGCGGTCCTCCCGGCGTGCCAGCGCCTCCGTCTCGACGCCGTGGAACGGATGCGCGGGGTAGCCGAGCCGGTCGAGCTGGCGCGCGACCAGGGAGAGTCGCGTCCGCGAGGGATCCCAGATCACCCGCGCCCGCGACCGGCCGACATCGAGCCGCACCTCGGCCGCGCCGTCGACCATTCGTGGGATCCGCTCGACGAGCCAGACGCACGCGGCGCAGTGCACGCCCTCGAGGTACAGGTCGCACTCGAGCAGACCGCCCGGCAGCACACGGGCATAGAGATCGGCGAACGCCGGATCGTCGAACTCGTCGTAGCGCCGGCCGGTCACCCGGGCCGGGACGCCTTGTCCCCCGCTCGCCTCGCGCAGGTCGTAGTAGCGTTCGAGCCCTTCACCGTGAAGCACGTCCCAGACGGTCCGGCACCCCTCGCAGCAGAACTGGAGCGGATCGGCCTCGCGCACGAGAGCCGGCGGAACCGGCAGACCGCAGTGCGCGCAGTCGGACCGCGGCGGCCGCGCCGTGCGGGCAGCCTCCTGCGGATCGCCGTCAGTGCGGAGCATGGCGTGGGCAGACCGGCGGGCCGTCGTCTCCGCGGGCCTGGCGCGCAGCCTCCTCGAGACTGCCCGGAACCGCCCGGTCTCCGGCGAGATCGGCGCCGATCATCGGCAGGCGGCCGGCGACCGCGAACAGACCGACGGCGATCAGTGCGACCGCCGTAAGAACCGGGATCCGCCGGCGCAGCGGTCCGGCGAGCAGGCCGAGGCCGGCGCCGACCGCCGCCATCACCGGCAGCGTTCCGGCCCAGAAGAACGCCATCACGGTGGCGCCGGCCAAGGGCGTTCCGGCCCCCGCTGCGGTGATCACGAAGGCGTAGAGGAAACCGCACGGCAGCAGCACGGAGATCGTGCCGACGGCCATCGCCCGCGCCGGCCCCGGCAGTCCGCCGAGCCGGCCGAGCGCTCCGGCCGCGATCCGGCGCAGCCAGGCCGGCGTACCGGCGGCGCCGGTCATCACGCCCAGCTCGCGCAGCAGGGACAGCGTTCCCCAGGCGACGATCAGCAGCCCCGCGACGAGCGCGGCCGTCCGCTGGACACCGACGAGCTGCTCGCCCGCGAGATCGAACGCCGCCCCGAGCCCGCCGGCGAGCGCGCCCAGACCGGCGTACGACAGCAGTCGCCCGGCGTTGTACGCCAGGTGCGGCGCCGGGCTCCAGCGCCGGCGCCCGTCCGCCGCGCTGCCGGCGTAGAACGCGACGAACGGCCCGCACATTCCGGCGCAGTGGGGACTTCCGGCCAGCGCCGCCAGCAGCACCGCGACGAGCAGCGCGCTCATGGCAGGACGGCCGGGAGTTCCCGCCGCTGCATCTCGAAGTACGCGCGGCCCTCCCGCTCGACGGCGAGATTGAAGATCCAGATCCCGGCACGCCGCATCGGCAGCGTCGCCGTGTGCCGCGTCCCGTCGCGATCGAGGACGGCGGTCAGCCGGTTCGCCGCGCGGGCGTTGTGGAACGCCTCGAGTTCGACGCGGCAGTTCTCGAGCGGAACGCCGTTCCGGTCACGAACCACGGCGACGATCTGCCGGAAACCGGGCAGTTCGCCGGCCGGCTGGACCTCCAGCTCGACCCGCCAGCCGAGGGCGCGGCTGGCCCGGCGACGCGCCATCTCCTCGTCCCAGTGCTTCGCCTTCTCGTAGTAGTCCTTCTCGACCGCGAACGACGGGTCGTTGACCGCGATCGCCACGAAGACCAGGTTGGGGATCATCCCCGCCGCCAGGATGCCGACGATCAGCCACGGCCAGTACCAGCCCTTCTCGCGCGCCATCGGTCAGTCTCCCGCCGCCGGAAGGCGGCGCAGCTCGAACGGTCCGAGCAGCCGGTACGGAATCCGGCGATCGTAGTCGATCCCGTCGTGGATCCGCAGAGTGATCTCGCGGCGCCCCCGCTCGAAGATGTCCGGAGAGGTCTCGATGAACAGCACCGCCATCCCCGTCTCGCCGGCCGCCACCGACAGCGGGTTCTGCGGCGCGACGATCTTCGCCTCCTCGACGCCGAGCACCTCGATCTCGTAGGAACGCGGCTCGTCGCTGCGGTTGGCGATCTTGACCCGGAGCTGATTGACGAGCCGGCCGTCGTCGCGCTGGACGTACGGTGCACCGAGTCCGCGCAGCACCCCCGCATCCGCCGAGGCCCGCCGCGCGAGGGCGCTCCCGAGCAGCCCGAACACGACGACCAGGATCGCGAGGTAGAACACCGTGCGGGGCCGCAGCCAGCGCGGGCGCTCCCCGTTGAACGAACTCACGGTGCCGTAGCGTACGAGGCCCCGGGGCTTGCCGATCCGCTCCATCACACGGTCGCAGGCATCGATGCACTGCGTGCAGTGGATGCACTCCATCTGCAGGCCGTCCCGGATGTCGATCCCGGTCGGACAGGTGGCCACACACGCCCGGCAGTCGATGCAGTCCCCGAACGCCGCTCCGCTCTCGCGGCGGCGCTGGCCCATCCGTCCCCGCGGCTCGCCCCGCCGGCCGTCGTAGCCGACGACCACCGACGACGTGTCGAGCAGCACCGACTGGATCCGTCCGTACGGGCAGACCACGGTGCACATCTGCTCGCGGAACCAGGCGAAGTCGAAGAACATCAGCCCGGTGGTGATCGC
This sequence comes from Acidobacteriota bacterium, assembly GCA_024276295.1. Taxonomy (GTDB): domain Bacteria; phylum Acidobacteriota; class Polarisedimenticolia; order J045; family J045; genus J065. The sequence continues at coordinate 3,469 of JAJRXN010000191.1, read as the reverse complement.
CATCGTCGCGAACGCTACGGGGTGCTCGGCCGGCGAACTCCGCACCCAGTCGAAGAGCTGTTCGATCCCGACGAAGTACGCCAGGAAGGTGTGGGCCAGAAACGCCGAGATCAGCAGGAAGAGCGGGTACTTCAGCGCACGGCGCACGGCCCGGCCTTCCTGGTGACGCCGGCCGGCCCGGCGTCCGCCCTCGAGCCACTGTTCGAGCGGCCGGTAGAGGAACTCCATGTAGACCGTCTGCGGACAGGCCCAGCCGCACCAGATGCGGCCGAACAGCGCGGTCACGAAGAAGATCGACAGCACCGCGCCGAGCAGCGCCAGCATCAGCAGCACCGTCTCGGTCGGCATGAACGTCGCCCCGAAGATCGTGAACCGCCGGTGGACGATGTCGAGCAGAATCGAGGGTTTGCCCCCGACCTTGACGTAGGGCAGCACCGTGAACAGGGCGATCAGCAACCAGGCGACCACCAGCCGACGGCGCCAGAAGCGGCCCCGTTCGATCTTGGGCCGGATCCAGCGCCGCGAGCCGTCGACGTTGAGCGTCGAGAGCACCGCCTCGCCCGCCTGCGGTGCTCCTGTGCCGTGGTCGCTGCTCATCCCGGCTCCTCGAGGCCACCCGCCGCTCATGCCGCCGGCGGAACCTCCTCCGTCACCGCCTCCGACGGGTCGCCCGTGTCACCTCCCGCACCGCCCGCGTCCGGCGCATCGGCTTCGGGCAGCGGCTTGCGAACCATCAGCTCGCCTTGCGGCGGCTTCGGCATCGCCGGTGTCGTGCCCTGCAGCGTCCCGACGTAGGCCGTGACGGCCATGATGTCGACTTCCGAGAGCTGCTTGGCCCAGGCGATCATCCCCTTGGTCGGCACGCCGTCGCGGATCGTGCGGTGGATGTCCATCAGCTCGGCGCCGTGCAGCCAGTAGTCGTCCGTCAGGTTCGGCCCGATGTTCCCGCCACCGTCCCGCGCATGGCACTGCACGCACTTGGCGATGAAGATCTTCTCACCGGCCGAGAGCATCGCCGGATTCTCCATCAACTGGCGCAGCACCGGCTCCGAGACCTCGCCGAGCGCCAGGAGCTGCTCGCGCTGCAGCTCGTAGTAGGCGTCCATCTCCTGCTGGTACTCGTCCGCCACGAGCGCACCGGGACCGAAGTGGTAGTACACGATGTAGATCGGCGTCGCGACGATCGTCGCCCAGAAGATCCAGACCCACCAGCGCGGCAGCGGATTGTCGTATTCCTTGATTCCGTCGAACTCGTGTTCGCGGAGTTCGTCACGTCCTTCGCGGTTGCTCATCGGCGACCCCCCGTGCCGTCATCCGGGTCGATCCCGGCGGGCGGGACATCCTCGTCGGTGAGCGGCAGGAAGCGCAGCCGCTCGTACTGCCCCCGATTGCGTCGTGCGAACGTGTAGATCGCGATCGTCACGAACGCGGCGAAGAAGAGCAGCAGTCCGGCTTCGGCCCAGCCGGAAAGACCGGCGGCCGCGATCACGTCACTGAGCTGCATCGCCGTCCCTCCGCACCTGCTGCTCGATCGGCGTCGGCGGTGCCGCCGGCTCCGGCTCGCGGAACAGGTCGGTCCCGAGCCGCTGCATGTAGGCGATCAGCGCGGTGACCTTGCGGTCCTCGAGCCCCTCCGGACCGCCCTGCTCGGCGATCGCCGCCGCGATCCGCTGCGCCTGCGCCCGCGCCAGCGCCGGTGCTTCGGTGAGTTCCTGCTCGTACGGAACGCCGAGGCGGTGGAGCGCGCGGACCCGCGCCGTCACTCCCTCGAAGTCGATCGTCTGGTCGAGCAGGTGCGCGTAGCTCGGCATGATCGACTGCGGCGTCGTCGAGCGCGGGTCGTCCATGTGGCGCAGGTGCCACAGATCGGAGTACTTGCCGCCGACCCGGTGCAGGTCGGGGCCGATCCGCCGCGAGCCCCACAGGTGCGGCCGATCGTAGATCGACTCGCCGGCCTTGCTGTATTCGCCGTAGCGCTCGGTCTCGTGACGCATCGGTCGGATCTGCTGCGAGTGGCAGTTGTTGCAGCCCTCGGCGATGTAGATGTCGCGGCCGATCACCTCCAGCGGCGTGTACGGAGTCACCGTCGCGATCGTCGGCACGTTGGAACGAATCAGGAACGTCGGCACGATCTCGAACAGCGAGGCGCTGACGACCGCCACGCCGACCCAGACCGAGAACAGCAGCGGCAGCCGCTCCCAGCGCCGATGGAACTGCGCACTGGAGAACTTCTCGAGCACGTATGCCACCTTGGCGACGTGCGCCCCCTCGGTGCGGAGCCGCGACCAGGCCGGTTCGTCCTGGTAGACCGGTGTCAGCGCCGGTGCCTCGTAGACCGGTTCCTCGTAGCGTGCGGGGCGCTGCGCCCGCGTCATCAGCACGTTGACCGCGCACAGCACCGCCCCGAGCAGGTACAGCGTGCCGCCGATCGCGCGTCCCCAGTACATCGGCATCAGCTGCATCACGGTCTCGACGAAGTCCGGATAGAGCAGGCGGCCGGACTCGTCGAACGCACGCCACATCAGCCCCTGCATGATTCCGGCGGCCCAGATCGTCAGCACGTAGACCGCCATGCCGATCGTCGCGAGGTAGAAATGCGCCTCGGCCAGCGTCTTGCTCCAGAGCTGCTTGGTCTGGTAGAGGCGCGGGGCGAGCCAGTAGATCATCCCGAAGATCATGAACCCGACCCAGCCGAGGGCGCCGCCGTGGACGTGCGCGATCGTCCAGTCGGTGTAGTGCGACAGCGCGTTGACCGACTTGATCGAGAGCAGCGGCCCTTCGAACGTCGACAGGCCGTAGAACGTCACGGCGACGACGAAGAAGCGCAGCACCGGCTCCTCGACGACCTTCTTCCACGCGCCGCGCAGCGTGAGCAGGCCATTGATCATCCCGCCCCACGAGGGCATCCAGAGCATGACCGAGAACACCATCCCCAGCGTCGAGGCCCACTCCGGCAGCGACGTGTAGTGCAGATGATGGGGCCCGGCCCAGATGTAGATGAAGATCAGCGACCAGAAGTGGAGGATCGAGAGCCGGTACGAGTAGACCGGACGCTGCGCCGCCTTGGGCAGGAAGTAGTACATCATGCCGAGGATCGGCGTCGTCAGCAGGAAACCGACCGCGTTGTGGCCGTACCACCACTGCATGAACGCGTCCTGCACGCCGGCGTAGATCGGGTAGCTCTTGAACCACCCCGCGGGCAGCGCGAGGTTGTTGAAGATGTGCAGGATCGCGATCGTGATGATCGTCGCGATGTAGAACCAGATCGCGACGTAGAGGTGACGCTCGCGGCGCTTGAATATCGTGCCGAAGAAGTTGACCGCGAACACGACCCAGATCAGCGTGATCGCGATGTCGATCGGCCACTCCAGCTCGGCGTACTCCTTCGACTGCGTGATGCCCAGCGGCAGCGAGACCGCGGCGGCGACGATGATCGCCTGCCAGCCCCAGAAGTGGAGCCAGCTCAGCG
>JAJRXN010000190.1 GCA_024276295.1 Acidobacteriota bacterium | reverse complement strand
GAGATTCCGGCCGTGTGGGTCAACCTCGGCAGCCTTCGTGCCGAGAAGGGGAACTGGAGAGGAGCGCTGGCCGCCTGGGAACGGGCCCGCGCCCTCGGGGCCGCCGGCACCGGCCTCGAGCAGGGGATCCGCGAGGCCCGCCGCCGGCTCGGCGGCCGGGCCGCAGGAGATCCACCACCGGTTCCGGGGAGTTCGCCATGAACGAGTACAAGGTCGTCGTCCATCGGTCCGACGGGACGATCCTCAAGGGGATCACCCGCGACTTCCAGCCCGGCGTGCGCGGGTTCCATCTGCTGCCCGCCGAGGGAGGCGGGATTCCGCGCCGCGTGCTGCTCGACGAGATCAAGGGCGTGTTCTTCGTCCGCAACTATCTCGGCAACCGGGAGTACGACCCGCCTCCGGGCTTCGGCCCCGCGCCCTCACGGGGCAGACGGGTCGTCGTGACCTTCGAGGATGGCGAAGTGATCTACGGCAGCACCCCCGACTTCGAGGAGTCCGCGCCGGGCTTCACGCTCTATCCGTCCGACCCTGCCGACAACAACGTCAAGATCTACGTCGCCGCCCGCGCCGTGAAGTCGATCGTATTCCAGCCCGAACACGAGCCCGCAGGCAGCGGCAGCCCCGGCTAGCGCGCGGGCGGCTGCTCTTCCATCAGCGCCACGGCGGCGCGCACGAGAATCTCGCAGCCTTCCGCCAGCACGCCCGAGGGGATCAGGAAGCCCGGGTGATGGTGCGGATGAACGGCGCCGGACAGCTCGTCGCGCATGCCGAGCAGCATGAACGCGCCGGGTCGCTCGCGCAGGAACAGCCTGAAATCCTCCGCCGCCATCGTCGGGGGGCCATCGTGGACACCCGCGGCGCCCAGCACTTCCGCGGCCTCGCGCCGCAGGATCCGGGCCGGCCCCGGGTGGTTGACGGTCGGCGGAATCCCCGACCCGAACGTCACCTCGGCCTCGACCGCATGACTCGCGGCGATGCTGCGCGCCAGTTCGCCGACCCGGTGCAGCAGCTTTCCGCGGATCCCGGTGTCCGGCGCCCGGAACGTCCCCTCGATCGTTCCCGCGGGCGGCAGCACGTTCGGCGCCGACCCGGCCTCGATCCGGCCGACGCTGAGCACCGCGGGTCGGACCGGGTCGACCTCGCGCGCGACGAGCGCCTGCAGCGCGACGACGAGATGCGACAGCGCGAGCACGACGTCGTCGGCCTCGTGCGGCAGCGCGCCGTGCCCGCCACGCCCCCGGAACGTCACGCGGAACTCGTCCGCCGAGGCCATCACCGTCCCGTCCGGCACGATCGCCTCGCCCCGGGGCAGATAGCTCCAGAGGTGCAGGCCGAGCACGCAGTCGACGCCCAGTTCGTCGAGCAGGCCGGACTCGATCAGGCGCGCCGCGCCCGCCCCCGTCTCCTCGGCGGGCTGGAACAGCACGACGATCCGGCCGGGAAGCCGTACGCCGGCCTCCGCGCTGCGCGCGACCGCCTCGGCGGCGCCGAGCGCGATCGCCATGTGCCCGTCGTGGCCGCAGGCGTGCATCCGGCCCTCGATCTCCGAACGCGGTTCGTGCGCCGGGTCCTCGGTGACCGGCAGGCCGTCCATGTCGGCGCGCAGCATTACGGTCGGCCCGGATCCGGCGCCGGGAAGCTCGACGGCGACTCCGGTTCCCCCAAGCCCGGTCCGCGGCTCGAGCCCCAGCGACCGGAGCACCTCGACCAGGTAGGTGGACGTCCTGCGTTCCTCGAACGCCAGCTCCGGAAAGCGATGCAGGACCTGCTGGCGTTCGATCAGCACGCTCGAGAGCGAGCGAACGATGTGCGCGAGATGGTCCGCCGGTCCGGCGGCGGGGGTGTCACGACTCATGGAGCCGATTCTACTCGCTCGGCGACGCCTCCGGCGCCAGACATGCCAGCGCGGCGATCAGATCCCGGCGCTCGCGGCGGTAGCGCGCACGTGCCGTCTCGTTCCGGGCCTTCTCCTCGCGCCGGACCAGGTCCTCGATCGAGGCCAGCGTCGCGCGCACGCCGGCGTCGAGTGCGTCGCTCGGTGCGGTCTCCAGTCG
>JAJRXN010000013.1 GCA_024276295.1 Acidobacteriota bacterium | reverse complement strand
GTGGCAGGTCACCAGCGCCACGGCGAGGTCGTCGGAGCAGAGCAGCATCGTCGGGTCGGCGACGCCGCAGCGGGCGGCCAGCCACTCCGTGTGTCCGGGGAAGGGCACGCCGGCGGCGCGGATCGCGAGCTTGCTGATCGGAGCGGTGACCATCGCCGCGAACCGCCCGTCGCGACAGCCCTGGATCGCGCGTTCGATCGCCGCGGCGGCCAGGACGCCGCCCGTCCTCCGGGGGCGACCAGGCTCGATCGACGAGACGGGGCAGCCGGCCGGCGTGACGTCGTCGATCGCCGGCGGCACGGCCAGCCCGAGCCGCGCGGCGATCCGTTCGAACAGGCTCCGCGGGCCGACGGCCACGAGTTCGCACCGCTCGAGCAGCTCGGGAGCCGACGCCGCCCGGCAGACGAGTTCCGGGCCGATGCCGGCCGGATCGCCGATCGTCAGCGCGATGCGCGGTTTCGTGCCCACGGCCCATCCATCCGGCCGGACCGGCCGGCGCGGCGCACCCCCCTGTCCGCTACTCGACGGGCCGGCGGGCACGCTCCTCGAGCGTCGAGAGGATCGCCTCCGTCGCGTCCGGATTATGCAACGGGCCGGCCTGCTCGAGCCGGTCGAGCAGCCTGCGGGTCTTTTCGGTGCCTTGCTCGCGGAGCGTGGCGATCCGGGACGAGAAGTCCTCCTCCCACTCCATGACGAAGTCCCCGTACCCTTCGTCGTGGCAGCTCTCGCAGCGGGCGGCGATCGCCTGCGGTGAACGGGGCTCCGACAGGTCGTGGCAGTCGGCGCAGTAGACCATGTCGTCCATCACGTCCGCGCTGATCTCCAGCCCCTCGAGCCAGTCCAGGCCGTCGAGCCGCCCGGCGCGGAAGCCGGACTGGGGCGTATGGCACCCCGAGCAGGTCCGGGCCGGCGCCGGACCGCCGGTGTGGCAGGCGTTGCACCGCAACTGCTGGTGGATCCCCTCGAGTTCGACGGGATGGGTGAACGGCCCGACCGCCTGGAGCGTCTCGCCGTCCGGGGTCTGCCGTTCGACGAGGAAGTCGTGGCAGGTACTGCACTCGTGGGAGATCGGCGTGCCGGCGTCGTCGACGTGCCTGCCGTCGTGGCAGCGGAAGCAGCCGGCCGATTCGAAGTGCCCGATGTTGTTGGGATAGGACGTCCAGTTCGCCTTCATGCGCGGGAAGAAGTTCGTCCGGTAGATCTCCTGCGCCAGCTCGATCAGCCGCGTGACGTCCTCGCGCCGGCTGCTCCAGACCTCCGGGTGCTTCGTGCTGTAGAACTCCTTGAGCTTCAGCCGGATCTGCTCGAGCGCCTCGTCCTTGTCGGCGTACTCGGCCGAGAGCACGGCGACCGCCTCGCGCTTGGCCCACGGAAGCTCGGCGAGCCGTGGTTCGCGGGCGAGCATCCGGTTGATCGCCCGGTCGGGTGAGCTGAAGACGTGGGTCGGCCGGTTGTGGCAGTCCATGCAGTCGAGGGTGCGGAACGTCCCCTCCGGCCGCGGGTCGACGCTCGTGCCGTCGTCGGAGCGGTAGATGCGCTCCCTCCCGGTCTCGAGTTCGACGAAGCGGACCCACGGAATGTCCTGCAGCGCGTCGTCGGTGGCGACGTACTCGATGCGGAAGCCGAGTGCCATGTGCCAGTGGATGCCGGAAGGATCGCCCATCATCGGATCCGCTCCGCCGGTCTTGACCAGCATCGTCACCGGACGTGGCGTATTCTGCTCGTCCGACTCGAAGTGCGGGAATTCGAGCAGCTGGTTGCCGTGGAACTTCTCCGGCCAGTGGCAACGCTCGCAGGTCTCCCGCGCGGGGCGCAACTCGGTGATCGCGGGAGGGATCGGCTTGCTGTAGGTCTCCATCGTCACCGCGAAGACCTGGCGGATGCCCGAGATCTTCGACTTGACGAACCAGCTCGCTCCCTCGCCGATGTGACACTCGACGCAGTCGACGCGTGCATGTGACGAATTCTGGTAGGCGGTGTATTCCGGCTCCATCACCTTGTGGCAGAGCTGGCCGCAGAACTCGTTGGACTCCGTGAAGTGGTAGCCCTCGTACGTCACCACGCCGAGGAACGGCAGGGACAGCACGCCGACGACCGTCATCCGGCCCGCGAAACGCCGCGTCTCGCCCGGCTCGAGTCCGGCCCACGGCATGAGATCCCAGAGCGTCAGCGACCGCTTGGCGGTCCGGTACGCCCGGACACGGACCCAGACCGACAGGCCCATCAGCCCCACGCCCACGCCGAGCAGGCCGGGCATGACGAGGAACGTGACCGCGCCGATGTACGGCGAAGAACCGCTGGCGAGGAAGTCGACCAGCAGCAGGACGAGGATCATCATCAGCGAGCCGGCCGCCAGGACCAGCCCGGCCATGCCAAGGCGCCTTCCGCTGCGCGCCACTCGATCCATCAGAGTGCCTCCCTGGAGTTTGCGCTCTCCGGAATCAACGGTAGCTGAAGAGCATCGCCCATGTGATGAGCACGATCAGCGTCAGGCCGACAAACAGCGCGGTGAAGCCGAGGGCCCGCAGTGCGCGCTCCTTGCGACGTGGGAACGGGCCGACCAGCCGCTCGTCGAGCTGCCCAGACGCGAGCAGCTCCTCGTACTCGCGCGGCTTGTCGTGCTTCCACTCCTCAAGCGGCACGCGACCGGTGAAGATCACCGGATCCAGCGGGAACTTGTCCGGCCGGAAGTGCGTGTTGAAGAAGTGGATCGTGAAGATGAACGCCACGGCCAGCAGCGCTTCGTCGCTGTGGATGATCGTGGCCACGTTGACCGCCCAGCCCGGCAGCACCCGCGTGAACAGCTCGGGGAACCACAGGATCAGGCCGGTCGAACCGATCACGAACACGCCCCAGAACACGGCGAAGTAGTCGAACTTCTCCCAGTACGTGAACCGCCCGTATTTCGGGCGCGGGCCGCGACCGAAGAACCACCTGATCGACCCCCACAGCTCGCGGAGATCCTGCAGCGTCAGCATCATCGAGTTCGGCCCGAACAGCAGCCCGAGCCACGAGACACCCCGCTCGCGCTTGAGGCGCACGATGTCGGCGACGTGGTACGTGAACAGCATGAGCAGTGCGACCGCGGCGATGCGGTGCAGCGATCCGGTCGTCTCGAAGCCGCCGAGGAAGTGCGAGATCGCCTGGGCCCACCGTGCGTAGGAGAACTTGAGCGTCATCCCGGTCACGGCCAGGATCAGGAAGCTGACCATCATCACGGCGTGCATCACGCGCTGCTTGGTCGTGAACCGCAGGTAGAAGCGATCGCTCTGCGCGGCGGCCTGGATGTGGGGGCGCCACTCGTCGCGCGAGCGCCAGAGCCGGAACAGCCAGCCGCCGGTATGCGCCGCGGCGAACACCATCGTGCCGATCAGCAGCGCCGTCATGCCCCAGAAGGCCCAGAACAGGAAGGGGTACTTGTCAGGGTCATGGTGCGTCGCATGGGTCAGGTAACCCGCGAACCGCCGGTGTGCGCCGCTGTGGCACTGGGCGCACGTCTCGACGACGTTGCGACGCGAGAGCGTCGAGTCGGGGTTGTCGGGGGGCAGGATGTTGTGCGTTCCATGGCAGTCGTAGCACTTGGCGGCCCCCTCATGGCCGAGCCGCGAGACCTTGCCATGGAACGTGTCGAAGAACGTCTCGGCCTCCGATTCGTGACAGCGACCGCATTGCACCATCATCTTGAGCCGGAAGCCCTGCACGTCGGTCCGCGTGATCTGGTGCGACGTGTGGCAGTCCTCGCAGGTCGGCAGCGGATGCTCGTCCGTCGGCTCCCCGATGAAATGGATGCTCTTGCGGAACTTCTCCTCGATGCCGTGATGGCACTTGCCGCAGGTCGCCGGGATGTTCTCGCGTGCCACCGGCGAGGAGGGGTCGGTCGGCGGGGCCTCGGAGTGCGCCCCGTGGCAGTCGGCGCAGGTCGCCGTGACGACCAGCCCCGCGTCGATCAGCGCCCTGCCATGGATGCTGCCGAGGTAGCTCTCGACGATGTCGTGCGACTGCCCTTCGGGAATCAGGCCCGACCGATCGACGCGCACGGCCGCCGGCTTGCCTGCGGCATGACAGCGCGCGCAGAGGTCCGGGACGTTGCGGGCATAGGTCGGCGCGGTGGGGTCGCTGTGACTGCGGACCTCGTGCTTGGTGTGACAGGTGGTGCAGCGCGGTGCGGCGGGATCGCCCTTGGCTTGCAGCGTTCCGTGCGTGCTGCCGCGGAACTCGTCGACCTGCTGGGCGTGACAGATCCCGCAGTCCACCTCGGAGGTGATCGTCTCGCACGGCCGGCGCCGGTTGACCTGTACCTCGCTGTGACACTGGGCGCAGGCGACGTCGCGATGCGTCGAGGCCGCGTAGGCATCCGGATCGACGTAGAGCGACAGCGGTTCGCCCTCGTCCGTCACGGTGACCAGCGTGCGGTCGGCATGACACGACAGGCAGTCCCGGTTGGCGGCGCCGACCTCGTAGTCCGGCGGGCGGATCTCGTGCGGCGCGTGGCAGTCGATGCAGACCGGGATCACGTGGGGCTGGGTCTCCCACAGCCGGCCCTCGATCACCTTGCGGTGGACCCGCTCGATCGCCGCATGGCACCGCGTGCACGTCCTGGCGATGTTGCGGCGGTTGATGCTCGATGCGGGGGCGCCGTGCTCGAGGATCAGGTGGGAGTTGTGACAGGACACGCAGACCGCCGTGACGGTCAGCCCCTGGCGCAGCAGACCCTCACCGTGGATCGACATCGAGTAGTGCTCGAGGATCGACTCCTGGGGGATGTCGTGCGTCTCGGTGACCGGTGAGCCTTCGCGGTGGCACGACCCGCACAGAAACGGCACGTTCAGCGTCGCGGTCCTGGCCGTCGGGTCCTGGGCCGAAAGGATCCCGTGGGTTCCATGGCAGGTCGAGCACTCCGGCGCCAGCGGGTCGCCCTTGGCCTTGACCCGGCCGTGGACGCTCCGCGCGTACCACCTCGCCTCGTCGTCGTGGCACATCGAGCAGTCGACCGGCTCGACGTCCTCGTCGTGGCCGAACTCGGTGCCCGAGAGATCCATGTGGCACATCACGCAGTCGAGATCGCGGTGGACCGAACCCGCAAGCAGCTTGGCATCGACGTGGACCGAGATCTCCCTGCCGTCCCGGGTCCCCGTCAGATCGGGGTCCTCGTGACAGACGAGGCAGTCCTCGTTTTCCTGGGCGGACGCCGGAGGTGACAGCACACCCGCGACCAGCAGCGCAACGGCAAGGCCGGTCAGAGTCTTCCCCAGGCCGTGCGATCGGTCTCGGGCTGCGCGCATCGCTGGGATCCTTTCCTGGGCGGGACCACGAGGTGCCCGGTCAGGGAAGTGGAGATATAAGCCAAACAAGTAAGTTTGTCAAAGTGCGGCGCTAGTATTCGGCACGGATCGGCAAGAAAAGAAAGGGCAGGAACATGTCCGGCTGCCCCTGCCCTCCAATGCGGACGGTCACCGCCGTCAGAACGACCGGCTGACGAGCGCCGTGAGCGCCGAGTAGAGCCCGGTCTCGTCCTCGAGGATAGGGTCGCGGTCGTCGTAGTCGGTCAGCGTGAAGCCGACCTCGGCACCCCAGCCCGAGGTACCTCGCCAGCGGGCACCGAACGTCACGTCGAAACGTTGGACAT
>JAJRXN010000189.1 GCA_024276295.1 Acidobacteriota bacterium | reverse complement strand
GTGCGGGCCCCAGCCGTGGACCACGGCCTGGCGCCCGATGCAGCACAGGCCGTACGGTCCGGCCGTGCGGTCGACGAGACAGCGGTGCGGACAGAGATCACAGGCGCGCAGCCGTGCCACCGCCACGTCGGCCCGCCGCCGGAGTTTCCCGCGTTCGGCGAGCCGGAGCCAGGCCGGATGCCCCGCTTCCGAAGCTGCCGCGACGTTCATGGCCCCGCCGGAACCACGATCAGACGGCCGCCAGCGCGCGTTCGAGGTCGGCGAGCAGGTCGCTGCCGTCCTCGATGCCGGCCGACAGCCGGATCAGGTCGTCGGTGATCCCGATCTTCAGCTTCTGCTCGTCGGGAATCGCTCCGTGGGTCATCGTGAACGGGTAGCACGCCAGCGACTCGACCCCGCCGAGACTCTCCGCGAGGGAGAACAGCTCGAGCGCGGCGAAGAACCGGTCGACCGCCGGCCGGCCGCCCCTGAGCCGGAACGAGACCATGCCGGGCACGCCCCGCATCTGCCGCGCCGCCAGGTCGTGGTGTGGATGGCTGGTGATGCCGGGAAAGAACACGCGCTCGACCAGCGGGTGCTCCTCGAGCATCTCCGCGATCCGTCGCGCGTTCTCCTCGTGACGCGGCATGCGGACCGCGAGCGTCTTGATTCCGCGCTGGAGCAGATAGCAGTCGAACGGAGAAGGCACCGCGCCGGCGGCGTTCTGGTGAAACGCGATCCGCTCGTCGATTCCCATGTCACCGGTGATCACCGCGCCGCCGAGGGCGTCCGAGTGGCCACCGAGGTACTTGGTCGAACTGTGCACGACGATGTCGGCACCGAGGTCGAGCGGGTTCTGGAAAAACGGCGTGCCGAACGTGTTGTCGACGACGAGCGCGGCGCCGTCGGGTCGTCCCTCGGCCAGGCGCGCGATGTCGATCACATTGAGCAGCGGATTGGTCGGTGTCTCGATCCAGATCATCTTCGTGCGCTCCGAGGCGGCGGCGAGGATCTCGTCGGCGTCGGAACTCGCGAGGAAGCGGAAGCGCAGGCCGTAGCGGGTGAAGACCTGTTCGAACAGGCGGTACGTTCCGCCGTAGACGTCGATCGTCGTCAGCACCTCGTCGCCCGGCTCGAACAGCGAGATCACCGCGGCGGTGGCCGCCGAGCCGCTGGCGAACGCCCGCGCGTGCGAGGCGTTTTCGATCGCTGCCAGCGTCTGCTCGAGCGAGCGGCGCGTCGGGTTGTCGGTCCGGGCGTATTCGAAGCCGTCGCGGAAGCCACCGACGCCGTCCTGTCTGAACGTCGAGGCGGTCACGATCGGCACCACGACGGCACCAGTCCGGGGATCGGGCTCCTGGCCCGCGTGGATCGCGCGGGTTGCAAGGCCCCGTTCATGAACATCGCCCATCTGAGCCTCCCGGCGGGACGGCATCCCGGCAAGATGCCGCATTCTGCCAGAGGCGCGCCCGCCGTGCCGACTCGTCGGGCCCGTCGAAATGCGCTATCGTGCGCGCTCGATTGCCCCCGGTTTTCGCCTCGTCATCGAGCATGCATGCCACCCGGATCCACCCGATGAGGATGAGATGCCCCGTCACGCAGCCCTGATCATCGACCTGGAGAGTCTGTTCCTGGCCCGCGAGCAGGCCGCCGCCGAGGCGGCGCCGCCGACCGTGTGGGATCCCGTCGCCGAGTTCGAGGCGCTGGTCTCCCGCGCCGTGCGGCTGGCCGAAGGACGGCGTGTCGTCGTCCGGCGCGCCTACGCCAACTTCAACGTCTGGCGGCGCGAAAGCGGCGATCACTACAAGGACTACTACCTGCAGTCGCTGCCGAAGCCACTGCTCGAGCAGGGAATCGAGCCGGTGCAGGTGTTCCGGCTTCCCGGCGGCTCGGCGCGCAGCGCCATCGAGGCCCGGCTCTGCGCCGACTGTCTCGAGCTGGCAGGCGGGCCCGAGGGAGTCGAGGCGTTCGTATTCGTTGCGGGCGACGCCTCCCCGCTGCCACTGGCCGTGGAACTGCGCCGGCGCGGCGCGTTCGTCGCCTTCGTCGGTGCCGGCGAGGCGAGCGCACGCGTCTGCGCTCCGTGGGTCGACCGCTACCAGGAGATCGACCGGCTGCTCGACGGTGCCGGGGAGCCCTCCGGTCGGAGTCGCGGCGTGCGCGGCTGGGAGGGCAACGGCGAGCGCGAACTCGGGGAGCCGCGCCACGATGCGGCCTACTACCGTGACGTGCTGCGCTACGGGCAGCCGCGCCTCTACGTGCTGCCGCGGGACGACTGGGACGAGATCTCGCTGCGGGTCTGGGACGTGGCGACCGAGGGAGGGCGAGGCCGCCCCCGGGTCTTGCACGGCGAGATGCTCGAGGAGCTGACCCTCGTCTTCGAGCAGGCCGGCATGGAGAGCGCCCACGGCAAGGTCAGCTCGGCGCTGTTCCAGATCTTCAAGGCCGGCTGCTTCCTGCTCGCCGAAGCCGAGGGCCGGGTGACGGACTTCCACTGGTCGAACGACGCGATCCTCGACCCGGGCCTCGAGACCGTCGAGCAGATGCGGGCGCGGGTCCGGGAATACCTGACGGAGACGCTGCGGCAGCGGCTCGAGCGACGGCGCCTCGCCGGCGAGCCCGACCCCGGGGCGCTCGAGGCGCTGTTCGCCGGCCGTACCGAAAGCCGGCCGGCGGTCTGAGCGTCCCGGCGTGTCCGCTCAGGAGTACGACTGCAGCGTCCTGATGTAGTTCGCCCGCTCGAACGCCTTCGGGTCGGGGCAGGACTTCTGGCTCATCACCCCGATGATCCGGGACAGCTCGGAGTACTCGTTCTCTCCGAGCCACGTGGCGATCTCCTCCTCGATTCTCTTGAGGTGTCCCACGCCGTACTTGAGCAGCGCCGAGCAGACGTGCGTGACCGTGGCGCCGGCCATCAGCAGCTTGATCGCGTCCCGGCCGTGGTGGATTCCGCCGGTGGCCGCGAGGTCGCAGCCGACCCTTCCGTGGAGGATCGCGATCCAGCGCAACGCGAGCAGCGACTCGTACGGGCTCGACAGCTTGAGGTTGGGGAATACCTCGAGGTTCTCGGGGTCGATGTCCGGCTGGTAGAACCGGTTGAAGAGTGCCAGCCCGCGGGCGCCGGCGCGTTCGAGATCGTGGGCCATGTGGGCGATCGAGGTGAAGAAGGGGTGCATCTTGACCGCGACCGGGATCTCCACCGAACCGGTCACCTCGCGCACGATGTCGGTGTAGGTCTTCTCGATCTCCCGGACCGGCTCCTCGATGTCGGTCGGCAGGAAGTAGACGTTGAGTTCGAGCGCGTCGGCGCCGGCGCGTTCGAATTCGCGCGCGAACTCCATCCATGAGCCGGCCCGCGCGGCGTTGAGGCTGGCGATGACCGGGATGTCGACCGCTTCCTTGGCCCGCCGGATGTGCTCGAGGTATTCCTCGGGTCCCTTGCGGAACTCCTCGGGCTGGGGAAAGAAGCTCAGCGCTTCGGCGAAGCTCTCCGCACCGTATTCCATGTAATGGTGCAGCTCGAGTTCCTCGAAGCGGATCTGCTCTTCGAACAGCGAGTACAGCACGACCGCGGAGGCGCCGGCATCTTCGAGTTCTCGGATCGCGTCGACCGAATCCGAGAGCGGCGACGCGGACGGGACGAGCGGACTCCGGAGACGAAGCCCCATGTAGCTGGTCGAGAGGTCCATCGACGTTCCTCCTGGCCGGGCCGTGCAGGCCTACTGCTGGTCCATCGAAGCGAGGTGCCGGTAGCGCGCCCACCGTTCGCGCACGGCGCGCTGGGCCAGTTCGGCGAGCATCTTCGCCCGCTCGGGGTCGGCCTCGAACAGCATCCTGAACCGCGTCTCGCGTTCCATGTAGTCGCTCAGCGGCCGGGACGGCTCGCGGCAGTCGAGCTGCAGCGGACTCTTGCCCTGCCCGCGGCGGGCCGGATCCCGGCGATAGAGGATCCACTCGCCAGTCTCGACGGCCAGCTTCTGGAGATCGGTCGCCCGGCTCATGTCGATGCCGTGGGCGATGCAGTGCGAGTACGCGATGATCAGCGACGGGCCGCGGTGGGCTTCGGCCTCGACGAACGCCTTGACCGTCTGGACGTCGTTGGCGCCCATCGCGACCTGCGCCACGTAGACGTCCGGATAGGCCATCGCCATCATGCCGAGGTCCTTCTTCTCGGTCGGCTTGCCGCTGGCCGCGAACTTGCTCACGGCGGCCAGCGGGCTGGCCTTGGACATCTGTCCGCCGGTGTTGGAGTAGACCTCGGTATCGAGCACGAGGATGTTGACGTCGCGGCCCGAGGCGAGCACATGGTCGAGCCCGCCGAAGCCGATGTCGTAGGCCCAGCCGTCGCCACCGATGATCCAGACGCTGCGGCGCACGAGGTAGTTCGCCACGTCGGCCAGCCGGGCCGCGTCGGGATCGTCGATGGCGGCCAGCTTCTCCCGCAGGGCGGCGACCCGGCGCCGCTGCTCGCGGATCTCGGCATCGGTCGTCTGCCGAGCGGAGACGATCTCGTCGACGAGCTGCTGGCCGATCCGGTCGGCCAGCCGGCGGCACAGCCCGACCGCGTAGTCGTGAAGCTGGTCGATCGTCAGACGGAAGCCGAGGCCGAACTCGGCGTTGTCCTCGAACAGCGAGTTGGACCAGGCCGGCCCGCGTCCGTCGCGGTCGACGGTCCACGGCGTGGTCGGCAGGTTGCCGCCGTAGATCGACGAGCAGCCGGTGGCGTTGGCGATCACGGCGCGGTCGCCGAAGAGCTGGCTGACGAGCTTGACGTAGGGCGTCTCGCCGCAGCCCGCGCAGGCGCCCGAGTACTCGAACAGAGGTTCGATGAACTGCGAACCCTTGACCGTCGTCAGCTTGAGCTTCGTGCGGTCGTATTCCGGAAGCGAGAGGAAGAAGTCGTAGGCGGCCCGTTCGACCTCGCGGTGCGCCGGCTGCGGTTCCATGTTGATCGCCTTGAACCGCGGCTCCTGGCGGTTCTTGGCCGGACAGAAGTGGACGCACAGCGCGCAGCCGGTGCAGTCCTCCGGAGCGACCTGGAGCGTGTAGGCCAGCCCGGCGAACTCCTTGCCCCGGGCATCGACGCTGCGAAAGCCCTGCGGCGCCTTGTCGAGCAGCGCCGGGTCGTAGACCTTCTGGCGGATCGCGGCGTGCGGGCAGATCAGCACGCACTTGCCGCACTGGATGCAGACCTCCGGGTCCCAGATCGGGATCTCGAGCGCGATGTTGCGCTTCTCGTAGCGCGTCGTGCCGGAGGGGAACGTGCCGTCGGCAGGCATCGCCGAGACCGGCAGCAGGTCGCCCTTGCCTTCGATGATCCGCGCCGTCACCTCCCGGACGAACTCCGGGGCGTTCTCGGGGACCGGTGGGCGCAGCGGGCGGTCGCTGGTCACGCGGTCGGGGACGGTGACCTCGTGCAGGTTGTCGAGGGCGGCGTCGACCGCGGCGAAGTTCTGCCGCACGATCGCCTCACCCTTCATGCCGTACGTCTTCTTGATCGCCTGCTTGATCTTGGCGATCGCCTCGTCCCGCGGCAGCACGCCGGAGATCGCGAAGAAACAGGTCTGCATCACCGTGTTGATCCGGCGCCCCATGCCGGCCTCGCGGGCGACCTTGTAGGCATCGATGACGTGGAACCGGAGCTTCTTCTCGACGATCCGCTGCTGGTGCATCCGTGGCAGCGAGTCCCAGACCTCGTCGGGCGACTTCGTGCTGTTGAGCAGGAACACGCCCCCGGGGGCCGCCTTCTCGAGCATGTCGTA
This sequence comes from Acidobacteriota bacterium, assembly GCA_024276295.1. Classification (GTDB taxonomy): domain Bacteria; phylum Acidobacteriota; class Polarisedimenticolia; order J045; family J045; genus J065. The sequence continues at coordinate 2,597 of JAJRXN010000189.1, read as the reverse complement.
CAGCTCGAGGAACACCTCCTGATGACAGGCGACGAAGTTGGCCTGGTCGAGCAGGTACGTCGAGCGAATCGGTCGCGGCCCGAAACGCAGGTGCGAGACGGTCATCGCGCCGGCCTTCTTCGAATCGTAGACGAAGTAGCCTTGGGCGTAGTTGTCGGTCTCTTCGCCGATGATCTTGATCGAGTTCTTGTTGGCACCGACGGTGCCGTCGGCGCCAAGACCGTAGAACAGGGCCTGGACGACGCCCTCGACCGGAACGCGGAAGTCCGGGTCGACCTCGAGGCTCGTCCGGGAGACGTCGTCGACGATGCCGACGGTGAAATGCCTGCGGGGCTGGTCGCGGCCCGCTTCGTCGAGCACCGCCTTGACCATCGCGGGCGTGAACTCCTTGGACGAGAGTCCGTAGCGTCCGCCGATCACGCGCGGCGCGCGGTCGGACTCGAAGGCGCCGGTTTCCAGCGCCTCGAGCATGGTGGCGGCGATGTCCTGGTACAGCGGCTCGCCGGCGGCCCCGGGCTCCTTGGTCCGATCGAGCACCGCCAGCGTGCGCACGGTCTTCGGCAGGGCGGCCAGGAAGTCCTCGGCCGACCAGGGGCGGTACAGGCGGACCTTGAGCAGACCGACCCGCTCGCCACGCCCGGCGAGGTACTCGACGGTCTCGTGCGCCGTCTCGATGCCGGAGCCCATCAGGACGACGACCCGCTCGGCTTCCGGATGGCCGACGTAGTCGAACAGGTGGTATTCGCGGCCGGTGATCTCCGCGAACCGCTTCATCACGCGCGCGACGATCCCGGGACAGGCGGCGTAGTAGGGGTTGCAGGCCTCCCGCGCCTGGAAGAACACGTCGGGATTCTGCGCGGTACCGCGGATGCATGGGCTGTCGGGGTCGAGTCCGCGCCTCCGGTGGGCCGAGACCGCCTGCTCGTCGATCAGTCGGCGCAGCTCGTCGTCCTCGATCAGTTCGATCTTGCTCACCTCGTGCGAGGTGCGGAAGCCGTCGAAGGCGTGCAGGAACGGAATACGGGACTCGAGGCTCGCCGCGGTGGCGATCGCCGCCATGTCGTGCACTTCCTGCACCGAGCCTGAGAACAGCATCCCCCAGCCGGTCGAGCGGGCGGCCATCACGTCGCTGTGGTCGCCGAAGATCGACAGGGCATGTGTCGCCACCGTACGCGCGGCGATGTGGAACACCGTCGGCGTCAGCTCCCCGGCGATCTTGAACATGTTGGGGATCATCAGCAGCAGACCCTGGGACGCCGTGAAGGTCGTCGTCAGGGCACCCTTCTGCAGTGCGCCGTGGCAGGCGCCGGAGGCGCCGCCCTCGCTCTGCATCTCGACGACGGTCGGCACGCTGCCCCAGATGTTGGGCTCGTGGCGCGCCGCCCACTCGTCGGACTCCTCGCCCATCGGCGAGGAGGGGGTGATCGGGTAGATCGAGATCACCTCGTTGAGCCGGTAGGCGGAGCGCGCGGCGGCCTCGTTTCCGTCGATCGTGATCGTCCGGCGTGGCATCGGTCGTCCTCCGGGTCGTCGTCCGGGCGACCGTCGTGGTCGCTTCCGGCCCGACATTATGTGACAAACTGCATAGTAAGCCAGTCATCGTTTCGGCGTCAACTCCGAAATCGTTCGGCCCGAGGCCGTGACGACTGACCGATGTTCGGCGATCCCGCTGCCCGGCCGCGTGACGATCGGGCTATCCTCGTCTCATGACGGGACTTGGAAGTTCTTCGCCCGGACCGGCCGGCCGGTCGCTCGTGGTCGTCACCGGCGTTTCGAGCGGGCTGGGCCGTGCCGCCGCCCGGCGCCTGGCGCGCGTCGGGTATCGGGTGGTCGGGACGGTCCGGTCGGCCGAGGACGCCGCCCGCGTGGCGGTGGACGGTGTCGAGCCGCTGGAACTCGACGTCACGGACGAGGCGTCGACAGGCCGCCTGGCCGACGTGCTCGAGGCGGACTGGCCGGGCGTTCCGCTCGCAGGGCTGGTCAACAACGCCGGCGTCGGGCTCGTCGGCCCGCTGGCGGAACTCGGGACGGACGAGCTGCGGCACGTGTTCGAGGTCAACGTGTTCGGCGTCCACCGGGTGACGCGGGCCCTGCTTCCGCGGCTGCTGGCGGCGCGCGGGCGGATCGTCAACGTCAGCAGCGTCGTCGGGCGGGTCTCCCTGCCGTTCATCGCCGGATACGCCGCATCCAAGCACGCTCTCGAGGCGCTTTCCGACGGCTGGCGCCGCGAACTGGCCCCGTTCGGCGTGCGGGTGATCGTGATCCAGCCCGAGGCGATCCGTTCGCGGATCTGGGACAAGACCCGCCGCCAGGCCGAAGGGCGCTTCGAGGGAACGCCCTGGACCCCGTGGCTCCGGCGGTTCGGCAGGGCGAGCGCGGCGGCCGAGCGGGCCGCCGCGGGGCCCGAGGTCGTCGCCGACGCCGTGGAAAGGGCGATCTGCGCCCCGGAGCCCCCGCTGCGGATCCTGGTCGCCCCGCGCACCGCGCCGCTCCAGCAGTTGATGCGACTGATGCCGGACGGGCTGCTGGACCGCGTGATCGCGCGGAAGATCGATCCCGGCCGCGACGGCTGATCGGCCCCGGTCCTGATATGTCGT
>JAJRXN010000188.1 GCA_024276295.1 Acidobacteriota bacterium | reverse complement strand
CGCCTGATCGAAGACCTGGCAGCGCCCGGCGTTCTTCCCGGATCGGTCGACGCGCCGGTCGAGATCGTGCAGACGCACATCAGCGTCGTGTTCCTTGTCGGTGACCGTGCCTGGAAACTCAAGAAGCCGGTCGACTTCGGTTTTCTCGACTTCTCGACGCCCGAGCGGCGCGCCCGCTTCTGTCGCGAGGAACACCGGCTCAACCGCCGCCTGGCTCCGGAGGTCTACCTCGGACTGGCTCCCGTGCATCGTCGGGCCGGCCGCGGGGTCGAGGTCGGCGAGCCGGTGGCCAGCCCGCCGCCGGCCGACGAGCTGCTGGTCGTGATGAAGCGCCTGCCGGCGGAGAGGATGCTCGACCGGCTGCTCGCCGGCCGGGCGGTCGAGGCGCACCACGTCGAGCGGATCGCACGTGTCATGGCATCGTTTCACCGGCGGGTCGCGGGTGGTCCGGAGGTGGCCCGCTTCGGAACGCGGGATGCCGTCGGAACGCTCGCGCTGGAGAACTTCGACCAGACGGAGCCGTTCGTCGGGGACCTGTTCCCACGGCAGCGGCACCACACGATGCGCGCGCGCACCGCGGCGTTCCTCGAGACGCACGAGAAGCTGTTCGCCCGGCGCATCGAAGAGGACCGCATCCGCGACGGGCACGGCGACCTTCACTCGCCGAACATCTGCCTTGTCGGTGACGAGCCGGTGATCTACGACTGCATCGAGTTCTCGCCCGCCTACCGCGCGGTCGACGTCGCGTCCGAGATCGGCTTTCTGGCCATGGATCTCGAGTACCGGGGCCGCGCGGACCTCGCGCGCGTGCTCGTCGATGCCTATGAGCAGGAGTCCGAGGACACGTCGTTCCGGGATCTGCTGCCGTTCTACATCGTCTATCGCGCGATGGTGCGGGCGAAGATCGCGGCGCTGACGGCGAGTGCGCCGGAGGTCGATGCCGCCACGCGCGAACGCTCGCGCGCCGCGGCGAGGGCGTTTTTCGATCTCGCCGACAACTGGAGCGAGGGGCTCGTCCCGCCGGTGCTCGCGATCGTCGGCGGTCCGGACCGGGCGGCTGCCGCTCGACTGGCGGCCGGGATCGCCCGGAGAGCCGGTCTGCGCCCGATCGACAGCGCCGCGGCACGGGTTTCGATCACCGGTGCGGCAGATGCACGCCCCGGGGGCGCCGACGATGACGCGCAGTTCAGCGAGGCGGTCAACCAGGCGACCTATCGCACGCTTGCCCGCAGGGCCCGCCGGCTGCTCGAGCAGGGCCGGGCCGCCCTCGTTGTCGGCAACTTCCTGCAGCCGGGATACCTCCGCACCGTTGCCGAAGCGGCCGAAGCTCTCGGGGCACCCGTCCTGCACGTGCGGCTTCCCGCGGCCGATCGTCCGCAGCCGACGCCAGCCGAGGTGCTCGGGAAGCTCAGGGCGCTGGCCGGAGCCCCATGAGGCCGTCGCCGTTCGCTTCCGCCGTGATCGCCGCGCTGTTCTGCGCGGCCGGAAGCATGGCGGCGGAGGAACGGCCGATGTCGTTCGCTCCGCGGCTCGCGGAGTCGATCCATCCCGGTCGGCTCGTGGCGCGGCACCTCGCCCGCGATGCGACCACGAGGCTGGCCGCAGGCGATGCCCGCGGCGCGGTCGTGATGCTCGAACGGGCGGTGGCGGCGGACCCGCTGCTCGCCGGCGCCTGGACCAATCTCTCGGCCGCGTACATCGACCTCTGTCTTGCCGACGCCGCGCGGGCCGCCGCGACGGTCGCAAGGACGATCGATCCCCTCGAGTCGCGGGCGGCGACCAACCTGCGACTGGCCATGCGTCTCGACTGTCGCCCGGAGGAGTCCGGACATCGTCCCGCAATGACGCCCGAGGAGATCGCGGCCGTCAACGGGGCGCCGTCGGCAGCCGCGTTCATGCGCGCCGCCGCGGCCCGTCGCGCACGTGGCGACCTGCTCCTCGCGATCGGCTGGGAAGAGCGCGCGCTGGCGTTCGGGGCGGAGCGGGAAGCGACCCTGCGCCGGATCGCGAACGACTTCCTGCGCCACGGCCTGTGGAACGCTGCGGCGCGCATCCACGACGAACTGGGCGCCGAGCGGGAGGCGCGGGAGATCAGAGCCCGGGAGGACGCGCTGGCGCCGGCGGCGCAGCGGCTCGCGCTGAGGCTCGGCACCGAGGCGCGGTTCTCGCGCGAGGAGGAGTACGCGGCGCTGTTCGGCATGGCCGAGGTTCTGCTGGCACGGGGTGTCGGCGAAAGCGATGCCGCGGAGCGGCTCAGGGAGCTGCTCCGCATCGGCCGTTCGAGGCGCCATGATCACCCGTGGGGCCGCCTTGCCGCCGGCCCGCGCTGGGTCCGTGTCGAACTCGGTGACGGGGCGCGGTCCGCTCCGCTGCTCGTGCTCCGCCGCTTTCCCGGCGACAGCCAGGTGGCGGTGTACTCCGGACTGGACCCGGCGCTCGCGACCGGCGGCGCTGAGCTGTCCGCGGCCCTGGCGAGCCGACTGGCTCATCGCGACGCCACCTCGCTCGCTCCCGCCGTCCCCTGCCAGGACGGCCCCCCGGCGCTGACGTGCGCCCGGGTGGCGCTGGAGATCGTCGTCGGAGCCGAGGGGACGGCGCGGATCGATGCGTGGGTCCTCTCCCGGCCGCGGGAGAGTGGTCGTGCCTGGCGCATCGTCCTGCTGGCACTGGCAGGTTCGGCCGGTTGCGGCGAGCCGTGCCGCGAGGCGGTCGACGAGGAGATCGCCTCGATCGTGCGCTCGGTGGAACCCGCCGGACGGCCGCCCCCTGCCGGCTCCGCGGCCTGGGCCCTCCCCGTTCCCGCGGCGTGGCGCTCCCCTTCGCTCCACGACGAGCGGGAGCAGCCCTGGGTGAGCCGGAAGCTCGGCGGGATCCGCATCGATTTTCCTCCCGGATTCGTCGTCGCCCGGCAGCGCAGCGGATTCCGCGACCCGAAGACGCCACTGTCGAGCGAACTCTGGTTCCGGGGGCGGTTTTCCGATCTCCAGGGACACGAGGTGGTCGTGGGGGATGCCGACTGGGCCGGCTGGGTCGACGTGATCGAGGGCGGACACGCCGCGTTCGCCGGATGGCGGGACGACCCGGCGCGACTCGCCCCACCGAGCGACCCCGGTGCGATGCTTTCTTCGAGCGCGCCGCTCGACGCGGTGCTCTCCCGGGCCCGCACGGCCGACGGCGGGCTCGTGGCGCTGTTCCAGGGCGTGGCGTTCCGGGGCCGGTGGCTCGTCTACGGACTGCGCGTCGGTGACGATGCGGTCCTGATCGCGCTGCCGGTCGTCCGCGGTGCGTCGAGCCCCTCGCTGTCGTGGATCGCGCTGACCGTTCGCCCGGAGCAGCGCCCCCCGCTTCCCGCTCCGTTCGATCTGTCGGACCGGCGCGCAGTCGAGTTCCGGCGGATCGCGTCGCCTTCGCTCGCCGACCCGCGGGCCGGCGTGCTGATCGCCGAGCACCTCGAGCTGGCCGTACCGAGGGATTTCCGCGTCGCGATCAGCAGCGAGTCGGTCGAGGGATTCCCGGTCACTCTCAGGCGGGCGGACGGGAGCACGGTGCGCGTCGAACGCCTCCCTCCGGCGGCTTCCGGGTCGATCGACGGTCGCAAGCGCCAGGCTGCCGCCGCTCTCGGCGTGCCGGGCGACGCCTGGAAAGTCCACCGCCGGCGCAGGACGGCGACGATCCTCGTCGCGGACCTGCACACCGAGCAGGGCGGTCCGCGGCGGGTCCTGCTCGTGGTGCCGGGCGACGCGCAGAAGGCTCCGGCCTACCGGGTCGTCATCGAGCCGGCGCGGGATGCGGAAGACTCCCGCTTCGTGATCAACCTGGTGACGCGGTCGCTGCGCTACCGCCGCTGAGCCTCCTGTCGCCCGAGCGCGGGGGCGTCGATCTTCAGCGTCGTCTCGTGCCGCGCCACCAGCACCGGCTCCCACTCCTCTTCCGGCACGCCGAGGTACGCCCCGACCGAGGAGACCAGCCGCGAATACCAGACGGACGCACGCACCTTCAGTGATCCGGGAGCGGCCGTCTCCGGGATCCGCCAGGTGAAGGTCTCCGTCCGGGCCTCGAGCGGCGCCAGCCGGTAGTCCGGTCCGAAGCTCGCCGTGTTCCACTGCGCGACCGTCATGCGTCCCTTCGGATCGAGATACGGCAGCCGGAAGATCCGGTCGCCGTCCGGGACCATGCCATCGCGGGCGAGGCCGATGAAGTTCTCGATGCCACGGATCTCGCCGATGTCCTGGTATGCGAGCGCCTCGCGCGAGGCGATGGTCATCTCCTCGCCCGGAAAGCCCTTCGGCTGGACCGGAAGATGATGCCGCCGTCCAGCCGCATCGATCACCTCGACGTGGAGCCAGACCACGCGCTCCTCGGCGGAGCCCGTCGGGATCATGTGCCCCGCCTTGGCGTTGAGCACGGTGGCCACGAACGTCACGGTCGAGCCGGGGGTCGCTTCGGTCTCGCGCGGGTGGATCCGCACCTCGATCGCACCGCGCAGCTTGCCGTCGTCGTGGGCCCCGTGGAACAGGTGTTGCCGGACGTCCCGATGGACGGTGCCGCTGCCGCCGGGTGCCGGATCGGCCTCGGCGGGGGGCATGTGGCAGTCCTGGCAGACGATGCCCGCGCGGGCCTGCGGCGAGGCGCGCCACTCGAGATGAGTCGCCTTGACCCACACGCCCCAGGGGTCCTTCTCGTTGTGGCAGGTACCGCAGAACTCGGCGGTCCCGAGGAACGGATCGACCTCGATCTCGTGGTAGGCGCTCTCGACACCCGCCCGCGTGCCGCGCTTCGCCTCTCCGGGCTGCGCGACGTAGTTGAAGTTGAACGGCGTGTCTCCGACGAAGCCGGTGATCGAGTGGCACAGGTCACACGAGACGCCCTCGTTGGCGCGGGTTCCCTCGGACGGCCGCTTCGGCGGGATGTCTCCTGCGAGAAAGGCGAGGGGAGCATGGCAGCCGATGCAGCCGGCACGGATTCCCGCGACCTTCGGCTCGCGGGCACTGTGGGGAAGGGCCAGCTCGAAGTACTCGATCTCGTCCCAGGCATGGACGAACGACTGCGCCATCAGCGACTCGCGGTGCTGGGCCGCGAGATCGGTGTGGCAGGCAGCACAGACATCGTCGGTCTCGAACCGGTCGTAGGGAATCGTGCCGAGCGCGGCGTCGCCTCCGGCCGGCCCCTCGGCCAGTGCGACGACCACCGGGCAGAACACAAGAACCAGGCCGAGGAACGGCCCGGAGCAGCGCGAAGCGATCCGCATGGCAGCCTCCGTCATCGACGGGGCGGGTGGGGCCCAATTATGCGTCATGTCGTGCCGCGGTCGGCAGGCGTCGGCAGAAGAAACGGGGGGCGCACCGCGCCCCCCGGAAAAGGTCGTACCGTTTCGTCGGGGAGATCTACTCCACGCCGAGGGTCTCGAGCACCTTGACGAGTTCCCTGCGCAGCTCGTTCGCGCGGGGCCGGTCGAGAACCGCCGCCGCGCCTGCGGTCGGCATCCCCACGCCGGCTCCGCCGGCGAGGCTCGCTCCGAGAGAGGCTCCGGCTGCACCGGCCCGGGCGGCCGGCGTGAGCGCCTGGCTCCCTGCCGGCGCGAGACCTGCCTCCATGGGGCCGGTGCCGTCGCCGACCGGCTCGACGTTCCCTGGAAAGTCGGGCTTCTGCACGACGAAGTACCGCGTCAGCGTGATGAGCCGGAAGACGCGCGTGTTGGGATCGACGATCGCCGGCGTGAACTCGGTCGATGGAACGAGGCCCGGCTCCCCCGGCGGCACCGTCTGTGCGGTGGCAGGAGCCGGTGCCACAGCCAGTACCGCGAGGGCGCCGAAGACGAGCACCGTCGTGCCGGTCAGGGCGAAGCGCTTCTTGGTCATGGCTCAACTCCTTTCCGCCCGAGGTAAGGGGCAACTTCCTTTGTAGCCCGAACAGGGTCGAAATGTCAAGAACCGCTGGACCTGTTCATCCAGCCGTTCGCGGGAGGCGCGTTCTCAGTATTTCCGGGACCAAATCATACAGATCCGAAAAAATACGGACGCCATCCAGAGCCTGAAGTTCGCGCAAGTCCGCGCTCCCGGTCGCCACGAGCCAGGTCCGGCAGCCCGCACGGCGCCCGGATTCGGCATCGAGCGGCATGTCGCCGACGTACAGCGCCCCGGCGGGAGGCACGCCCAGGTCGGCGAGGACGGCCCGGATCATCGCCGGGTGAGGCTTGGGCGGGAGATCCCCGTCGGGCCCGCGCGCCGTCCGGATGACGTTGGACAGGCCGACGTGCCCGAGGATCGGCTCGACGAATCGGCGGGGCTTGTTCGATGCCACGCCGAGCGCCAGTCCGGCCTCGGCGAGTCGCCGGACCTCGCCGGGAACTCCGGGAAGCGGTCGCGTGAGATCGAGCATCACCTTCCGGTAGGTCCGTCGGAAGACCTCGACTCCTCGGGCGACCCGCGACGCGCCGAGATGACGCGCGATCAGTTCCTCGAGGCCGTGGCCGACCTGGGGGCGGACCACGTCCGAAGTGACCGGCGGCAGGTCGAACGCCTCGCGCGCGGCGTTGAGTGCGGCCGTGATCGCCTCGTAGGAATCGACCAGCGTCCCGTCGAGGTCGAACACGACGGCCGTGATCTCGTCTCTCATGGTGGGATGCTAGCCCGGATCCGGGCGTCGCGGTTTCCGGTTCCATGCATAATGCGGAGCTGTCCGCGCCCGATCGTATGTCCAGCGAGCGAGGGGCTGCATGAACGACTCCCGAACACCGATTCCGGTCGCCCTGCTCGGTGCCACCGGCCTTGTGGGCCAGCGGCTCGTCACGTTGCTCGACCGCCATCCGCTGTTCGCCCTCCGCGAAGTCGCGGCCTCCGACCGCTCGGCCGGGAAGCTCTACGGCGAGGCCGCGTCCTGGAGACTCCCGGGCCCGATTCCGCAAGCGGCCGGCAGGCTCATGGTCCTGCCTGCCGATCCGTCGCGGATCACGGCACCGCTGGTGCTCTCGGCCCTCGACGCCTCCGCGGCGCGGGAGATCGAGGCGGCATTCGCGGCCGCCGGACATGCCGTCGTCAGCAACGCGCGCAGTCACCGCCTCGACGAGGACGTTCCGCTCATCGTCCCGGAGGTCAACGCTGCGCATCTCGAGCTGATCGCGCGTCAGCGGAGCCGGCGCGGCTGGACCGGCTACGTCGTGACCAACCCGAACTGCTCGGTGATCGGGCTGGCGCTGGCCCTGGCGCCGCTCCACCGCACGGTCGGGGTCCGGAAGGTGGTCGCGACGACGCTGCAGGCGGCCTCGGGAGCGGGATATCCGGGCGTGCCGGCGCTCGACCTGATCGACAACGTGATCCCCGGGATCCCGGGCGAAGAGGACAAGCTGCACGTCGAGCCGCGGAAGATCCTCGGTCGCCTCGCCGGCGGTGTCGTCGAGCCGGCGGACCTGGTCGTCTCGGCCCATACGCATCGGGTTCCGGTCCAGGATGGGCACCTGATCGCCGTCAGCGTCGAGACCGGGGAGTCGCTCGACCCGCGGCGCGCCGCGGAACTGTTCCGCGAGTTCCGCGGCGTCCCCCAGCGGCTCGGCTTGCCGTCCGCTCCCGCCGCGCCGCTCGTCGTGACGGAGGCTCCCGCTCGTCCGCAGCCGCGCCTCGACCGCACCGCCGGCGAGGGGATGAGTGTCACGGTCGGCCGGCTGGCTCCCTGTCCGGCGCTCGGCCTGCGCTTCGAGATCCTCTCGCACAACACGCTGCGCGGCGCCGCCGGCGGAACGCTGCTTCTCGCCGAACTGCTGGCGGCCGAAGGGCGACTGCCGTGATCGTGATGAAGTTCGGCGGCACATCGGTCGCCGGAGCCGCGCGGATCCGCAACGTCGCCCCCATCGTCGCCCAGCGCCGGGACGAGTCTCCGGTCGTCGTCACGTCGGCGATGGCCGGCGTGACGGACGAACTCGACCGGCTGATCGAACGGGCGCTCGGCGGACATCGCGACGACGTGGATCGCGGCTGGTCGGCGCTGCGGGCCCGGCACCTCGAGGCTGCCTCGGAGCTGGCGCCCGGAGACGATCGCCTTGCCGAGCGGCTCGATGGAACGCTGCGGGACCTGCGCGTCCTGCTTCGCGGCCTGCGACTGGTCGGGACGGCCAGCCCGCGCTCGCGCGACGCCGTGCTCGGATTCGGCGAGATGCTGGCCCAGGAGCTGCTCGTGACGGCCCTGTGCGGTGCTGGTGTCGCGGCCGAGGTCGTCGATTCGCGCGAGGTCGTCGTCACCGACGCGGCGTTCGGCGCCGCGCATCCGGCATTCGAACCGACGCGCGTCCGTGCCGCGGAGCGGATCGGGCCGCTGGTCGCGCGGCGGATCGTTCCGGTGCTCGGGGGGTATCTCGGCGCGACGCCGGATGGCGTGCCCACGACTCTCGGACGCGGTGGATCCGACCTCTCGGCCAGCTTTCTCGGGCTCGTGCTCGATGCCCGCGTGGTCGAGATCTGGACCGATGTCGACGGCCTGATGACCGCGGATCCCCGCGCGGTGCCGCAGGCGCGGCTCGTCGCCCAGGTCACGTTCCGCGAGGCGGCCGAACTCGCGGCGTTCGGCGCGCGGGTGCTCCACCCGGCCTCGATCGAACCGGCGGTCCGCGGCGGGATTCCGGTCGTCGTCCGCAACAGCCTGCACCCGGAACGTCCAGGGACGACCATCGGCCGCTCCGGAGACGCCCTGCAGGCCAGCCCGCGTGCGGTCGTCACGCGTCGCGGACTGACGCTGGTCACGATCCGGGCTCCGGAGCAGATCCGGCGGAGCGGCTTTCTCTCGGAGGCGGTCACCCGGCTCGAAGGGGAGGGGGGCACGCTGTTCCACCTGACCGTCGGACCGGTCGGGCTCGAGGCGGTGTTCGGGGAAGCCGACGATCTCGAGCATGCGCTGGCACCGGTCGAGGGCGTCAGCGTCGCGGTCGTGCCGGAACTTGCGGCGGTCTCGGTCGGCGGGGAGGGGCTGGCCGGGCAGCCCGGGACCTGGGGCCGCGTTCTCGACGAGGCGGCACGGGCCGCACGCTGTCTGCGGGTGCTCCAGGCGCCCCGTGCGGCGGCCCTCGGACTGCTGGTGCGCGAGGCGGAGGCCGACGGACTGGCCCGCGCGCTGCACGATGCGCTGATCGGAGAGGAGGCCGGATCATGAGCCAGCGACAGGTCCTCGAACTGGCGATCGTCGGCTTCGGCCGGATGGGCCGCGCCCTCGAGCAGATCGCCGTCCGCCGCGGGCATGCCGTGCGCGCGCGGATCGATCCGCGCGGCGGCGACGGCGTGACGGCGACCGAGGTCGACCCCGCGGCGCTTGCCGGCGTGGACGTGGCCCTGGAGTTCACGACGCCGGAGGCGGCCGCGAACAACGTGCGCCGGCTGCTCGACCTCGGGGTCCCGGTCGTCTCCGGGACCACCGGCTGGAACGACGCCCTCGAGGACGCGCGCCGGCTCGCCCGCGAGCGGGGCGTCGGCTTCGTCTGGGCGCCCAACTACGCCCTCGGCGTGCAGGCGCTGTTCCGGATCGTCCGGCATGCGGCACGTCTGCTCGGCGCCTTCGGGGAATTCGCCCCGTACCTGGTCGAGGAACATCACGCCGGCAAGAAGGACGCCCCCTCCGGCACGTCGCGCCGGCTGGCCGACCTGCTGGTCGAGGCGACGCCGGACAGGAGCCGGTGGGGACCCGCTCCGGAGCACGAGGCGATCGCGCCCGATATGCTCCCGGTGGCCTGGATCCGTGCCGGAGCGATCCCGGGCACGCATCGCTGCGGCTGGGACGGTGCGGGAGAATCGCTCGAGATCAGCCACCGCGTACGGGACCGCGAGGTGTTCGCGGCGGGTGCGATCACGGTGGCCGAGTGGCTGGCCGGACGACCGGACGTCTGCACGTTCGAGGAACTGGTCGACCGGCATCTCGGCTTCGACACGCTGGGAGACACGTAGATGACCGAACGACGACTCGGAGGAGTGCTGACAGCGCTCGTGACACCGTTCCGCGACGACGGCGCCGTCGACTGGGAGGCTTGGGATCGCCTGGTCGCGCGGCAGCTCGAGGCCGGGGTTCACGGTCTGGTGCCGTGCGGGACGACCGGCGAGACGCCGGCGCTGACCGACGACGAATGGTCCGGCCTGATCGAGCGCGCCGTGCGCGCCGCGGCGGGCCGTGTTCCCGTCGTGCCGGGAACCGGGACCAACAGCACGCCGAAGACGATCCAACGCACGCGGCGGGCGCGCGAACTCGGCGCCGACGCGGCGCTGGTCGTCACGCCGTACTACAACAAGCCCAACCCCGCCGGGCTCGCCGAGCACTACGCGCGT
>JAJRXN010000187.1 GCA_024276295.1 Acidobacteriota bacterium | reverse complement strand
GGCGCGCTGCTCTACCGTGACGGCCGGCTCGCCGGAGAGGTCAGGCTCGGGTTCGCCGGCGAGACGAGCGAGTTTTCGGGCGAGTTCGTGCCGTCCGAGCCGGGCCCCTGGGAGATCGTCGTCTTCGCCCACGACCCGCGGGACGGCAACACCGGCGTCGACCGCACGACGATCATCGTCTCCCCGCCGGCTCACGCGCGGGGGGCGGGCGGACCTCCTGCCGCGGACTTGCCCTCTTCAGGGTTCCGGAAGATGCGATAGGTCGGGTAGGCGAGGTCGATGTCGCCGCGTCGCTCGAAGGCCTCGAGGATCGCCTCCCAGAGGTCCTCCGTCGTCGACCGGCGCCGGCGGGCCTCGCACAGGTAGCGGATCGTCAGCGTGATGCCGCTGTCGGCGACGGACGTGTAGACCTTCGGCGTCAGGTGCGTGTAGTAGATCATGTACTTGCGCGTCGTCTGGCGGACCTTGCCCGCCACGTCGTCCCGGATCGCGGCCGCCTGGTCGTCGGCGATCTGCTGCAAGAGCCGCTTCGCCTCGCGCCAGTTGCTCTCGAACGTGACGAGCACGGCGATCTCGTTCCAGATGTAGGGAAACCCCTCGGTGAAGTTCGCCTGCGGATCGTGGAACACGGCGCCGTTCGGGACGTGGATCACTCGTCCGGTGCTCTGGTCCGCCTCGACCCAGTTGCCGATCTCGAGCAGGGTGAACTGGAACAGCCGGATGTCGATCACGTCACCTTTCAGGCCGCCGATCTCGATCCGGTCACCGACCCGGAACGGCTGGCGCACCATCAGGAACATCCAGCCCACCATGTTGGAGATCGGTTCCTGGAGCGCGATCGCCAGGCCGGCGGAGAGCAGGCCGAGAAACGTCGACAGGTCGCGGAAGCCGGCAAACCAGATCCGCCCGACGAACAGGATCGTCAGCACCCACGTCGAGTACGTCAACCCCTTGCGCCACTGGTAGAGCGTCCGCGGACTCTCGACGCGCCGCTGGGTGATCCGCAGGGCGATGAAGCGGATCGCCCAGAACACGAACAGCAGGACCGCGGAGGCGATCAGCTTGCGCTGGAAGTCGGTCAGTTCCGAGGCGCGGAGCTGGATCCACTGCAGCGTCTCGTGCATCGGATTCTCCGGGCGGGCAACGCCGCCCCGCCAAGGCTATCAGCCCGGCACGCCGGCGTGGGCGAGGGCCAGCTCCCGGAACGCCGCCAGGAGGCGCTCGCCGTTGCGCCGCACGCGCGGGGACACCGTCCGGGGGTCCAGTCCGACGCCGCGCAGGAACTCGTCGCCGGCCTCCGGGTGGAACTGGACGCCGAAGACGGGACGACCGGGGTGCTCGATGACGTCGACCGGCGCCTCGCGCCGGCGGCCGGTGACCGTGAAGCCCGGCGGTGGCGCCGTGACGACTTCTCGATGGCTGGCCAGGACGGTCAGCAGCCGACGGCGGGGGAGCAGCCGGGAGCCGGTCAGCGCGGTCCGGCGCACGCCGAGACACTTCGTCCGGGAAGGATGCAGGAACCCCACCGGGGCGCCTGCCAGATGGGCGATCAGTTGATGGCCGAAGCAGACGCCCAGCAGCGGCAGGACCCGCTCCCCGCGGACGACCGGAGCGATCAGCTCCGCCAGCTCGCGGAGCCAGCACCGGTCGTCGTGCACCGACGCCGCCGAGCCGAGCACGATCACTCCGGCGGCGTCGTCGAGCATCTCCGGAACGAGGCGGCCGTGAGGGTCGAGCGCCGGACGCAGCACGCGTACGGCACCCGGCCAGTCGCTTGCGGCGTGCCGCGTGCCTTCCCGCTCGGGGCGCTCGATCGAGGGATCGATCACGACCAGCGTCGTGGGTCTCATGCTTCTCCGGCCGCGCGGTGCGATCCCGCGGTGGCGACGAGCAGGACCAGCGCGGCGACGGCGGCGAGCGCCGCGCCGGTGAGGAACGCGATCGAGCGCCCGGCGCCGG
>JAJRXN010000186.1 GCA_024276295.1 Acidobacteriota bacterium | reverse complement strand
GGGCGCCGCCCGAGACGCGGCAGGCAGGCCCACGCGAAGGCGAGACCGAGACAGGCGGCGCCCGCCTTGACGAGGATCGCCAGCGACAGCAGCGCGCCCGCTCCGACCAGGGTGCCGGGAGCGCCGCCCGCTCGGGGTCGAGCCCGGCGAGCATCACCGTCGCGGTCAGCCAGGGGAGGACCGGCAGCTCGCATTCCACCAGGCCCGTGTCGTCCCCGCGCCAGTCGATCCGTGGATGCAACGGATTGATGTCCTCGCGGGCGAACGCGCGTGCCATCGTGACGTATTCCGCCTCGCGCCACGCGTTGCCGGGGCGCACGGCGAGTGGATCGCCGAGACCGACGAGGCGCACCGCGGCTCCCGCCAGGAGGATCGCTCCGAGCACGCCGAGGCTCGTCCACCGTCGTGCACGCATCATCGCTTCGTCGCGAAGCCGACTCCAGTTCGTCCGTTCCCTCCGCGTGAAGTGCCCGCCCGATCCTCGCCACTCTGCCGGTGCCGCCGCCGGCTATGATGGGCGGGAGGGCCTGCGTGCCGTCCTGGATTGCGGCGGCGAGAGGAGGTCGCCTCATGCGCTGGTCGGTGCGGCTCGGTTCGATCGCCGGGATCACGATCTCGATGCACTTGACGTTCCTGCTGCTCCTGGCCTGGGTGGCGCTGGCACACCTCGCACGGGGCTCGGGTGTCGCGGGGGCGCTCGCCGGGGTCGGGTTCGTGCTGGCGATCTTCGGTTGCGTCGTGCTCCACGAACTCGGCCATGCGCTGACGGCGCGCCGGTTCGGGATCCGCACGCGGGACATCACGCTGCTGCCGATCGGGGGGGTCGCGCGGCTCGAGCGGATGCCCGCCGAACCGCGCCAGGAGCTGCTGGTGGCGCTGGCCGGGCCGGCGGTCAACGTCGTGCTGGCGGTCGGGTTCGGCCTGATGCTGGTGGCGGGCGGAGAAGGCCTCGGCGGGGCGTCCGTGATGACGGGAAGCCTGCCGGCCCGCCTGTTCATGGTCAACGTCATGCTCGCCGGCTTCAACCTGCTGCCGGCGTTTCCGATGGACGGAGGGCGGGTGCTGCGGGCGCTGCTCGCCGAGCGGATGAACTACTCGCGGGCGACGCAGATCGCGGCCGGTGTCGGACAGGCGGTCGCGCTGCTGTTCGGCTTCTTCGGACTGATCACCGCCAACCCGTTCCTGGTGTTCATCGCGCTGTTCGTCTGGATCGGTACCGCGCAGGAGGCGGGCGCGACGCAGGCCCGAAGCGCGGTCGGCGGGATCCCCGTCGGTCGGGCGATGGTCACCGATTTCCATGTGCTCGACAGCCGGGCGCCGCTGCGCGAGGCGATCGAGCTGACCCTGGCGACGACCGAGAAGGACTTCCCGGTGATCGAGAACGGGGCGCTGGTCGGTATCCTGACCCAGCCGCGGATGCTCGAGGCCCTCGCCCGCTCGGGGCCGGACATGCCGGTCGGTGGGGTCGTCGAGACCGACTTCGCGGTGGCCGACGAGCGCGACGCGCTGGAGGTGGCGCTCGAGCGGCTCGAGGGACG
>JAJRXN010000185.1 GCA_024276295.1 Acidobacteriota bacterium | reverse complement strand
GAGGGCTGGGACGCGGCCGGCAAGGGGGGCGCCATCAAGCGCCTGACCGCACGGCTCGACCCGCGGGGCTACCAGGTGATCCCGATCGCCGCTCCGAGTCCCCCGGAAAAGGCGCGCCACTACCTGTGGCGGTTCTGGACCAAGATCCCGAAGGACGGCCACTGGGGCGTCTTCGACCGCTCGTGGTACGGACGTGTGCTCGTAGAGCGCGTCGAGGGCTTCTGTACCGAGGACGAGTGGCGTCGTGCGTACCAGGAAATCAACGAGTTCGAGCGGGTGCTCTCGTCCCATGGCGTGGTGATCGTCAAGTTCTGGCTCGACATCAGCCCCGAAGAACAGCTCAGGCGTTTCCGTCGCCGCGAGCAGTCGCCGATCCGCCGGCACAAGATCACCGACGAGGACTGGCGCAACCGTGCGCGATGGCCGGAGTACTACGTCGCCGTCAGCGACATGCTGCGCCAGACCAGCACCGCCCATGCGCCGTGGACGATCGTCGAGGCCGAGGACAAGCGCTGGGCGCGGGTCAAGGTCTGCGAGCACGTCGTCCGCGCCCTCGAGGCGCGGCTCGAGTCCGGCTGATCCTGCCGCATCAGCGCAGGCGGAACCCTTCCGGGATCGCCAGCTCCGCCGGGTCGACCTGCGAGCCGACCCCGCGGACCTCGGTCGTCATCGTCAGGATCCGGCGCGGAGCCCCCTGCGCTCCCGCGTCGCCCTCGGCCTGCTCGCGCTGCCGGCGTTTCCGGCCGAACACGCCGCCGAGCTTCCTGAGCATCCGCCCCACCTTCGGCGGGCCGTCATCGTCGTCCGCCCCGTCTCCGGAGGCCGCGGGCGCACCTTCCCGGGCCGCCACGGAGACCTCCGTCAGCAGGACGCTGCCCTCGAAGTCCCGTTCGTGCTCGCGCAGGGTCTTCATGCCCTCGACCAGCGCGGGGTAGGCCATCTGCAGCGACGCGAGGCTGCCGCGTTCGCCGGTGAAGTCCTCGAACCCGATCGCCTCGGCATAGCGCCGCTCGAACGCGGTGATCTCTTCGATCGGGGCGAGCTTCGGGCCGATCCACAGGGCCGCCGTGATCTTCAGCTCCCCGCCTTCGCTCTCCGAGCCCTCGCGCGGGCGCGCCGTGATCGTCAGCAGCGTCTTGCGGCACTCGTGGCCGGCGATCGTCCGCGTCTCTTCCGTACGCGAGACATCGAACGTGACGTCGTACTCGGAGATCTCGTCCTCGGTCTCCGGGGCGGGCTCGCCGGGGCCGCCGTCCTCGCCCTCCTGGAAGGCCTGTTCCATCTCGCGGCGCAGCTCGTCGAAGCTCCGGACGGAATAGCGCTGCCGGCGGTAGTCGATCTCGTAGATCTTCTTCTTGTCGAGATCGATCAGCGTACCCCGATCGCCGCGGCGCTCGAGCTTGCGCTGCCCGCTGACCAGGACGATGTCGGTCAGGCCTTCCTCGCCGCCGCGGCGCGAGAGCGCCTTGAGCATCGAGCCCATCGCTCCCGGCATGTCGACGGTCGTGACCTGCTCGATGCGGGCGTCGGCTTCGGCCGGCGGAACGGACAGCGCCGCGATGGCGTAGGCGAGGGCCAGCGGCAGCAGGAAAGGCACGGGAATCCGAGTCGCATGCATGGTCGTCTCTCCGGTCGGCGCCGGACGGCGCGTGGCGATTCTACGGCCGGCCGGGGCCCGCCGGCTCGCCGGACGGTGCGACCAACAGCGTCATCCCGTCGAATCCCGTGACGACGAGCAGGGCGCCTTCCGCGGCGTGCCCGCCGTCGTCCGGCAGGCGGGCGCGCCAGATCTCGCCGCGCACCCGGACGTAGCCCTGGGGCGCAAGCGCGGTGGTGGCCACGGCGGGCTCGCCGATCAGCGCCTCGCGACCCGTTCGGCCGGCGTGCGGACTGTAAGCCTCGCGCAGCTTGGGATACAGCAGGACGTCCTTGGTCACCGAGAGCAGAAGGACGACCGCGATGACCCACCACGCGAGGTCGAACAGCAGGTGGAGCACGTAGAGCACGATCAGCAGACCGACCGTGCCGACCACCTGGACCGCCAAGTAGCGCAGGAGCGTCGCCCGCCGGTGCGACGGCGGTCCGGGCTTCATCGCGGAGACGTGCCGGCCTTCGACCGGCGCGCGAGGCCGAGCCCGGCGAGCCGGCCGCCGGCCAGGCTGCCGGCGGCGAGCGCCGCCGGACCGAGAACGCGGAACCACGCGGGATACGGCAGGGCGACGACGTTGGAGACGCCCGCCAGCACGAGCAGCGTGCCGGCGATCGTCGTCGCGACGGCCCGCCCCGGTCCCTCGATCGTCCTCGCGAGCAGGGCCGCTGCCAGGCTGCCGACGAGCCAGGCCGCCGCCGTGACCAGCGACAGCCCCGCCGGCGCCGAGGCGATCAGTTCGGCGCGGGCCTGCCGGTCGGCGAGGTCGGTTCCCGCGGGGGGGGGGAAGGCGGCATGGCCGACCGCCTCGATGGCGCCGATCACCACGACGCCCACCAGCAGCCCGGCGCAGAGACCCAGGACCCGCCGGCCGATCGACGACATCGACTGCTCCGTTCGCGGCGCCGGGGCGGTCAGTGGCCGGAAGGCATCACGCTGCCGGCCTCGAGGGCGAGTCCCGCCCACGTCAGTCCTGCGCCGAACGCGACGAGCAGGATACGCTGGCCCGGCCGTACCTGTCGGCCCTCGATCAGTTCGGCCAGGGCGATCGGGATCGAACTCGACGCGGTATTGCCGTAGCGCGCGATGTTCGAGAACCAGCGTTCGGCCGGGATCTCGGTCCGCTCGGCCAGCGCGTGGATGATCCGCAGGTTCGCCTGGTGGGGGATCACGTGGTCGATCTGATGGGGCGCGAAGCCGGCCCGCCGGCAGAGTTCCTCGACCACCTGGATGCCGCGATCGACCGCGAAGCGGAAGACGGCGCGTCCGTCCATCTCGATCGAGTGCACTTCCGGGTGGGGCCGACCGTTGAGCGGACGGCGTGCACTGCCGCCGTCCGGAACGCGGAACAGCGTCGCGCCCGCGCCGTCGGCGCCGAGGTCGGCGGCCAGGATGCGCCACGGCCTCGCGTCGAGATCGCCCGCCCGGCGCAGCAGCATCGCCGACGCGCCGTCGCCGAAGACCATCGCCGTCTTCGGCTCGTCCCGCCGGACGTAACGCGTGGACAGATCGGACGTGACGACCAGCACGTTGCGGAACGGCCGGCCGAGTAGGCCGCTCGCCGTCATCAGGGCGGTGACGCCGCCCGAACAGGCCGCGTTGAGGTCGAACGTGCCGGCCCGTTCCGCACCGATCGCGTGCGCGATCGCCGGACTGGTCGGGCAGAGCAGGTGGTCGGGCGTGTATGTCGAGAGCACGAGCAGATCGATCTCGCTTGCGGCGAGTCCGGCCCGGTCGAGAGCATCCCGCGCGGCGCGTGCGCCGAGGGTCGACGCGCTCTCGTGCCGCGCGGCGACGCGCCGCTCCGCGATTCCGGTCCGGCGCAGGATCTCCGGGGCCGACATGCCGAGTCGGGCGGCCAGTGTCTCGTTGTCGAGGCGTTCCTCCGGCACCGCGGCCGCGATCCCGCCGAGAATGAACTCGTGATCGGAGGTATCCATGGTTCCGCCCGTGTGCCCCGCCTGAACCGCCGGGCCGCCATGCCGGTGCGGCTCGCGAAACGACCGGGTTCAGCCTTCCGAGAAGTACGCCGCTGGCGAGGCTGCGGCAACAGTCCCTCGCCGGCTTTCCGCTCGTCGTGACGGGGCCGGACGGCTCAGGCGAACTCAGCGAGGTCGCGTTCGAGTGCGTCGCGGAGCAGCAGAAGACGCCGCATCGCGGCAGGATCGCCGCCGGTGAAGTCCTTGCCGTCCGCCGAGACCACGACCAGCGCGCCGACCTTGCGACCGTCGAGCCACAGCGGCAGGTCGATCATCGCCGGCTGGGCCCCGGATGACGCGGGGACGTCGTCGAGCGACCAGGTGATCCGGATCTCCTCGAGGCCGAAATGGCGGGCCAGCCGTTCGGCGCGCTCGCGCCACTCCGGGAGCAGGATCTCGTCGAGTTGCTCGTGATTCTCGGGCGCTGACATCTCGGCTCCTCGAGGGGGCGTGACTGCCGGCTTACTTCGCCGCGGCAGGCATTGAGGTCACTGCGGACCGTCCTGCCGAGAGATCAGACTCCAATCTGGCGCCCGGCACGAAGGCGGGCAAGGCAGGGCGGTCAGGTCTTTTCGGTGAACGTGATTGCCGACAGCGTCGCCCCGAACGGATCCTGGAGCACGGTGATCCGTCCGATCGACGGGATGTCGGTCGGCGGGACGCACACGCTTCCTCCGAGACGCCCGGCCGCGCGGGCCGTCTCATCGCAGTTGGAGACCATCACGTACGGCATCCAGTGCGGCGGAACGTCTCCCCACTCCTCGCTCATGCCGAGCGCGCCGGCGCACATCTCGTCACCTCTGGTGAAGACCGTGTACGGCTCCCCCCCTGGCATCTCCCGCTCCCTCGTGCCCCAGCCGAGCAGTCCGGTGTAGAACCGCCGCGCCGCCGGAAGGTCCCGCGTGGCGAGTTCGTCCCAGCAGAAACGTCCCGGACGCGGCGGGCTGGCGAGCGTGTCGGCCCGCCGGTGCTCGGTCCACAGCGCGACGGCGGCTCCCGTCGGGTCGAGGAGCGTCGCCACGCGGCCGAGGTCATGGACGTCGACCGGTCCGTGGCAGAGCTGCGCGCCGGTCTCCGTCGCGCGTCGCGCCGCGTCGTCGACGTCGTCGACGGCGACACAGCAGGTCCAGTGCGACGGGATGTTCCCGTGCTCGGGTCCGGGGATCCGGGCTCCCGCGACCTGCGTCTCGCCGTCCGAGAAGATGGTGTATGCGCAGTCCTCTCCCGTCGGGTGCTGCTCGGCACTCCAGCCGAACAGCGCACCGTAGAACCGCATGGCCGCCTCCGGGTCGGGAGTTGCAAGATCGTGCCAGCAGAAGCGGCCGTGTTCGAAGGTTCTCATCGGGGCTCTCCGGGGCGGTGCTCGCCCTGCGGTCATCCGGATCATCGGCCGATCGCGCCGCAGCGCCCGCGGATCCTCTTCCGATGCCGGTGGCCGGTCGCCGGCCGTCCGTGAGCGGTCGGCGACCGAGCAGGTATCGTTGGGGCATGGGGAATCGGGGCCGTTCACGTTCGGCGTGGCCCGAGGCGGTGCGCCGGCTCGCGATGCGCCAGGGGGCCCTCGCGCTGCCACGGCCGGTGCTCGTGGCCGAGCTGCTGCTGCTGTTCGTCGGGTTGCCGCTGCTGTATGTCTGGCGCCGCCCCCCGATGCACATCCTCACGGTCCTGTGGCTGGTGACGGCCGGCTGCCTCGTCTCGCTGCTGCTCGATCCGACCTTCGACCGGGGCCGCCTCTGGCGCTGGCGCGGGCAGGGAGCCGAACTGCGCCGGGTCGGCACCCGTTTCGTCGTCGTCGCCGTGACGGCGGTCGCCGCGCACGCCGCGTTCGGCCCCGGGGTCTTCCTCGCCTTTCCGCGACAGCACGCCGGAACCTGGGGACTGCTGATCGCGCTCTACCCGTTCGTCTCGGTCCTGCCGCAGGCGGTGGTCTATCGTGCGTTCTTCTTTCATCGATATCGCAGCCTGTTCGGCACCGGATGGGTGATGGTCGGAGCGAGCGCAGCGGTGTTCTGTCTCGGACACGTGGTATTTCGCAACGAGGTCGCCATCGCGCTGACGGCGGCGGGCGGGCTGCTGTTCGCGCACACGTATCGCCGCTGCGGCTCGCTGCTGGTCTCGAGCCTCGAGCATGCTCTCTACGGCATCCTGATCTTCACGCTCGGCTTCGGTCGTTTCCTCGGTGTCGGATGATGACGAACCGGACGGGCTGGCTGGTCGTCGCGGCGATCGTTCTGGCCAGCGCGTGCAACGCGCGCGAGCCGGTTCCCGAGCGGCGGGACGAGGCCGGCGACCGGGTCGATCGGCTGCGCTCGCTTCCCTACGCCGCGACGGCCGGGCCCGCCGATCCGGAGCGGAGCGGCGTGACGCGGGCCGAGGTGGAGGGCGAGGGGGACGATGGACATCTGTTTCTCTATTCGTCGCGCCGGCCGCCGGTCGCCGAACTGATCGACCGTCAGGGCACGGTGCTGCGGTCGTGGCACGATCGGCGGGCGCGGTACCTGGTGCGCGCCCGGCCGCTGGCCGACGGGGGGCTGCTCTGGCTCGGTACAGAGAAGCTCGGCCCGAAGGTCCAGGCGGAGGATCGCGCACGCTACCTGCTGCGCTTCGATGCCGATGGCAGGGTCGTCTGGCGCGTGCGGCGGCCGTTCCATCACGACGTGGCCGTTCTGCCCGACGGGACGCTGCTGGCGCTCGTCTTCCGCTACGTCGATGCACCGCACATCAGTCCCGCCGATCCGGTGCGTGACGACCTGCTCGTGCGGCTCGACGGCTCGGGACGCGAGATCGGTTCGCGGTCGCTGCTCGAGAGTCTCACCTCGTCTCCGGAGCTGTTCACGCCGCTGGAGGTGGCCGCGAAGACCATCCGCGGCGAGCGGTACGTCGACCTGATCCACGCCAACACGGTGCGGTGGATCGACAGCGGCGCGTCCCGGCGCTCACGGGGAGTCTTTCCCGAGGGCTCGGTGCTCGTCACCTCGCGGCACCAGAACGCGGTGTTCGCGATCGACTGGGACAGCGGGCGTCTGCTCTGGGCTTGGGGACCGGGGCAACTCGACGGCCCCCACGATGCCCAGGTCGTCGAAAGGGGCCGGCTGCTGATCTTCGACAACGGGCTGGTGCGCGGCTGGTCCCGCGTGATCGAGCTGGATCTCCGCTCGCGCCGGATCGTCTGGGAGTACCGCGCCGACCCACTGGAGTCCTTCTACACTCGATCACGCGGCACGTGCCAGCGCCTGGCCGGCGGCCACACGCTTGTGACCGAGTCCGGCAAAGGGCGCGTGTTCGAGGTGACTCCCGACGGCCGGGTGGTCTGGGAGTACTTCAATCCGCACGTCGACGAGGCTTCCGGCGAGCGGGGCACGATCGGCAGGATGGTGATGCTCGACCGGGAGCTGTCCGCACGGCTCGCCGCGGGCTTGCGTGAGGCGCGCTGACGGAAAACCGGCACCGGTCGCCGCTATTCCAGCACCTGCGGTGGAACGAGTGCTGTCCAGGCCGGCAGCACGCGGCCCTCGCGCCGGACGTGGGTCACGACGAGCGCACCCGTCCCGCACGCCACGATCACGCCGCCGTCCTCGGCGGTTCCGACCACCGTTCCCGGCGACGTGTCCGGTGGACCGTCGGCCGTTCCGGCGACCTTGGCGATGCCGAGCGATTCACCGCGAAGGCGCGCGACGGGATCGCCCCACGGCGAGGGGAGCGGGTGGAAGTCGGCGGCGCGCACGAACCGGTCGAGCGTGGCGGCATCACGCTGCCAAGGCAGCCGTCCGTCGAACGGGACGTCGCGCCGGCGGTAGACGCGGCGTCGCGCGAGGTCCTGCGATCGTCGCGGGATCGCCGCCGGGTCGCGGGCCGCCTGGTCGACGAACGCGAGCAGCAGCGGCACCCCGCGCCGATCCGCGCCGCCGCGACGACCTGCGGCGCGATGATGTGCAGCGAGTGCGCGCACGAGCTGCACCCCGGCGGATTCCTCGGCCGCGACGGCGAGCACGAGCCGGTTCACGGCACGTCCCGGATGACGCCGCGCGCGAGGAACCACAGCTCCGCCCGCACCGGTCCGTCGATCGCGAGCGCCCGCCGCAGCCCGTCCCGATAGGCGGCAAGCTGCGGTGCGTAGGCGAGCGCCCGCCGCTCGAGCGCCTCGTCGTCGACATCGTCGGTCTTGTAGTCGGCGACGACGAGCACGCCGTCCGCGTCGCGGTAGACCAGATCGATCACCCCTGCACGATAGGCGACCGCGGTGTCCGGCGCTCCGGGCGGCGCGACCAGCGGCACCTCGCGGCCGAGCACTCCCGGTGCGATCCGTTCGAGCCGGGCGGCGAGCGGCCCCTCGGCCATCCGTTCGAGCAGGGCGGCGGCTCGCCCGGCCACCTGCCGCACCAGCCGCTCCGGCGCGAGCCCTGCCGCGATAACGCCGGCCCTGGCGGCCTCGACCCGCAGGGCCTCGGTCACGGGGCGCGCCAGGTCGAGGCGTTCGAGCACGCGGTGCACCAGGCTTCCGGCCGCCATCGCGACCCGCTCGTCGTCCCCGGGCGCCACGCCGGTCGCCTCGCTTCCCTCCTCCGGGCTCGCTCCCGCCTCGATCAGCAGCTCGCGCAGCCGCTCGTGGGCTTCGTCGGACATCCGCGTCGCGAGCGGGCGGGCCTTGTGCCGGGCGGCCGCGCGCCGCGCCGCCGCCAGCCGGTCGGCGTTCGCGAGCCAGGCCTCGATCTCGTCGGGCGACGCGGTCGGGGGGACGCTTCCTTCCGTGCGCCGGCGCCTTCCGGCAGGGCGCAGGGCCGGAAAGCGCCAGACCGCCGGGCCGATGCGCTTCTGGTCGACGCCGTCCTCGCGCAGTTCGGCCCACAGCGAGACGAGGTCGAGGTCCGCGTCCGCCGGCTCGATCATCTCCATCAGCGAGGACCCACCGCGCGCCCGCTGTCCCTGGCGCAGCCCGCAGAGCACGAGCCGGTCCTTCGCGCGCGTCATCGCGACGTAGAGCAGGCGCACCTGCTCGGCGAGCGCGACGTCCCCGAGCGCGCAGCGCGCGAGCAGCGCCCGCGGGTCGGGCCGGCCGAACAGGACGATTCCGGCGCGACCACCCCGGCGAAGCACCTCCGTCGTGCGCTCGCGCCGTCTCCCGCCATGGCCGCGGTGGAGCTGCGGAAGATAGACGTGCTCGAATCCGAGCCCCTTGCTGCCGTGGATCGTCATCACCTGCACTGCATCGGACGCGGCGGCTTCCGGCCGCGCTTCCTCGGCCTCGAGCAGCTCGGCCACGCTGCGCCGGAGGGCCCGCAGAAGGGTCTCCGGGTCGACCCGATCGCCGCCGAGCGCGGAGAGAATCTCGTCGAAGAGCCGTTCGAGGTTCGCCAGTCGGAAGGCGCCGAGGTAGCGTCCAGCCTCGATCGGCTCCGGCAGGCAGAGCGTGCGCAGCTTCTCGACGAACAGCGCGGGAGGGTCGAGATGGAACGCCCCGCGCAGCTCCGCGAGGTGCTGCAGCGCCGCACGCACGGCCGCCGGCCAGTCGCCGAGCCGTTCGAGGCCCGGGATCTCGTCGGCGATCCGCCCGACGACCTCCGCCGCGTGGTCGACCGCCTGCAGGGCGCGCCCGAGCGCGTCGGGGTCCGCGGGAGAGAGGGCCGCGGCGGAATCGGGCAGGCCGGCGCTCCAGAGCGGAATCAGCGCGGCATCCGGCAGGCCGCCGCCGGCCGATCGCAGGTACGTGACCAGCGCCATCGTGTCGGACGGGTCGATGATCGCGCGCAGCAGTGCTGCAGCGTCGATCACCTCGCGCCGCCGGAAGTACTGTCGGTCCCGCGTGACGGCGTACGGGATGCCCGCGGCGCGCAGCGCCTCGAGATAGCGCTCGATGTCGCCCGTACTGCGCAGCAGGAGTGCGAACGCGTTCCAAGGAACGTCGTCCCGGTCGTGTCGCTGGCGGATGTCCGCAGCGATCGCCCGCGCTTCGAGTTCCACAGCCTCGTGCGCCCGCGTCGTGCGGGTCGCCGGCGAGCCGTCCTCTTCGGCACGCCAGCTCACCCAGTGCTCGATGGGATCGCGCGTGCTGCCGTCCGCCACGCCGCGCGCGGCGAGCAGCGGTTCGAACCGCGGCTGGAGGCCCGGATGAGGCCGCATCACCGGTCGGATCAGACGTTCGACCTCGGCGAGGATGCCGGGGACCGAGCGGAAGCTCAGCGCCAACCGGTGCGTCTCGCCCCCGGCGGCGAGCACCCGCTCGCGGAAGCCCTCCCAGGCCTCCAGGTCCGCCCCGCGGAAGGCGTAGATCGACTGCTTGGCATCGCCGACGACGAACAGGCCGGGCCTCGGCGAGTGCTCGTCGGGAAGCGCGAGCCGCGTGATGATCTCGCACTGCAGCGCGTCGGTGTCCTGGAACTCGTCGACCAGCAACTGGTCGATCTCCCGCCGCACCGCCCCCGCGATCCGCCTGTCGCGCAGCAGTCGTTCGGCCCTGGCGAGCAGCGCATCGAAGCCGAGAACGCCGCGCCGGGCGAGGCGCTGCTGGAGATCGGCCAGCAGCGGGGCGAGCAGCGCGCGCGCCGCGGCATGCAGCGCCGGATCGGTTCCGGCCAGGGCGCCCAGGACGGGGGCGAGCCGGGCGACGGCCGGTGCCAGTTCGGCGACGCGCATTCCGAGGGCCTCGCGGACCGCCGCCGGGAGCCGGGCCGGGTCCTTCCGCAGTTCGGCCAGGTTCGGCCGGAGCTTCTCGCATCGGCCGGCGGCGGCGACGATCCGATCGAACGACCCCGGGGCGTGGGGGTCGATGCTCTCGAGGGCCTCGACGAGGTCCGCGAGGTCGCGGGCCGCGTCCGCGGCCTTGAGTTTCCGGCGCACGTCGCGCAGCGGCGCGAGGATCCCGCCGAGCGACCGTGCGGCGTCGAGCAGCCGCCGATGCAGCGTGGCGACGTCGTCCCGGTCGGGAGGTTCCGCGAGCCGTTCGGCCGGCAGGTCGGCCGCCGCCAGGCGCGTGAGCGCCTGTTCGAGATCGCCGAACTCGATGCCGTCGTCGAACAGGCGCGCCAGCAGCTCGGCCGACTCCGGTTCGGTGAACAGCGCCGGCGCACGCTCGGCGAGGACCTCGTGGGCCAGCTCGGTGGTGATCGAAAGGTCCGCGTCGACGGCAAAGCCCGGGGCCAGCCCCACCTCGATCGGGTGGCGTGCCAGCAGCCGGCGGCAGAAACCGTGGATCGTGCGCACGACGAGCCGGTCGAGGGCGCCGGCCAGGGCGCGGCAGCGCGCGCTGCGCTCCGCGCCCGGAGCGGGCAGCGCGCCTTCGGGAAACCGCCCGTCGTCCGTCCCGGCCGCCAGCTCGCCGAGCGCCCGGCCGACGCGCTGGGCCATCTCGGCGGCGGCCGCCTCGGTGAAGGTGATGGCGACGACCCGTTCGAGCGTCGCCGCCGCGATCCGTTCCGCGGTCGGGTCCTCGCCGCTCTCGGACAGGCGTTCGACCGTGCGCGCCCAGCCCGGACCGAGGCACCAGCAGACGATGCGCGCCACGAGGGTGGTCGTCTTGCCGGTCCCGGCCCCTGCTTCGAGGAGCAGCGGCTTTTCGAACTCGGTGCAGGCGAGCCGGCGCGCCCGCGCATCGGCTTCGAGCTGCCGCCGTTCGTCGCGCCTGGCCGGATCGCCGGTCACGACGAGCGCTCCGCGAGCAGGGGGCGCAGCTCCGGATGGGGTTCGGCATCGCCGCGGCGCGGGCCCTCGTGCCACCAGCGCAGCCTCAGCGTCGCCGACGAATCGCCCTGCCGGCAGGCCTCGCGCACCTCGCAGTACGCGCAGGCGCCGGGCTCGCTGTCGGGGTCCCGTTCGAGATCGACCAGCCGCGGCGGGAACAGGCCGGCCTCGATGCCTCCGAGCATGCGGGGCACGGCGTGATGCAGCGCCTCGTCGACGGCGGGGTCGTCCGCCGCGAGCCGGACCCACGACCGTTCGTTCGCTTCGGCGCCGGGATCGCAGTGCAGGTAGGCGGCAGCGCCGTTGCCGGGCAGCGCCCGCGCGTACGCGGCGACCTGGAGGCGTTCTCCGCGGCGGACCGCCTCGAGCAGCTTCCCGCGGACCGTCTCCTCCTTCGAGCCGCGCAGGCTGGTCGGCGTGCGCCCGGTCTTGAGGTCGACCAGATGCAGCGCCCCGTCCCGGTCGGAGAGAACGAGATCGACACGGAATGCGAGACCGAGTTCGTCGCTCCCGTCGAGACGGATCATGCCGGCGACCTCGGCACCGAGCGCCTGGAGGTCGCTGCCGCCGAGCAGGGCGAGCGCCCGCTCGACGAAGGGACGCGCCCGGCGCGCCACGAGTTCCGGGAGTCCGCGCATGCCGAAGCCCTCCTCGCGCAGCACGGACTCCGCCGCCGCGCCCAGCAGCGCATCGAGTCGTGCCTCGTCCGGGCGTTCCAGCGGTCGCGGGGTCTCCGCGACGACCTCGTCGAGGGTCCGCGGCCGATCGGAGGGGGGCGCGCCCGTCGCCAGCTCCGCGACGACGCGATGGACGACGCCGCCGACGATCCTGCGGCTCGGTCCGGGAACCGTGGAGAAGGGATCGGGAGGCGGATCGAGCCGCAGCAGCCGCGTGATCAGCATCTGCCACGGACAGGTGGCGTAGCGTTCGACGACCGTCACGGCCCAGAAACCGTCGCGCCGGCGCGGATCATGAGGGTCGAGCACCCGACCGACGAACCCGAAGGACGGTCCGAGGTCGTGCTGCTGATGCACGGTGTCGAGTTCCCGGGCCGCCCGGGCACGCGCCTCGCCGATCGCGCGCGGGTCGAGGCCGGCCGGCGACCAGCCGGCGACCGCCCAGGCTTCTTCCTGCGCCGCCTCGAGCAGCCGGCCGTGCGCGCCGTCTCCCTCGACGAGTCGATGGACCCGCGCGAGGGTCGCGATCTCGAACGCCGTGGCCGTGGCCGGCATCCGGACGTCCTGCTCGAGGCCGTGGACCGGGCGTGCCGGCGTCGAGACGGTGATCGCACCGCAGGCGCGCGTCTCGGCGAGGAGGGGCGACTCGGCCCGGTCGCGGCCGTCGCGCCCGCGCAGCGGGCGCGAGAGCACGACCTCGTCGGCTGCCGAGGCGAGGTCGAAGAACAGGTGCCGCTCCTCGTCCCATCCGCGGGCCTTGATCGGGATATCCGGCAGCACGACCTCGAGAGCCCGGCGCAGGCGGTCGGGCAGGATCGGATCGTCCTCGATCACGCGCGGGAAGACATCCCGCGTCAGGACGGGCAGGAACAGCAGGCGGAAGGTCATCCCGCGCGCCGCCAGCGCGTCGAGCACCCGGACCCCCGGTCGCCGGGCCGTCAGTCCGGGACGCCCGACGCGGTCGAGTTCACGGCCGGCGACCCGCAGGAACTCGTCGCGCGTCAGCTCGAACCGGGACGGTCCGAGGCGCCGGAGTCGCTCGAGCGCTTCCCGGGTCGGGTCACCGGCGTCCGGCCCGCCGGTCCGGCCGAGCAGGATCCGCGCGAGGCGCTCGAGACGGACGACGTGGCGTTCCCACGGGGCGGCCCCGGGCCACGTGGCGAACTCCTCGAGCAACGAGGCCGCGAGCTTCCGGGCCGTCGCGACGAGCCGGCGTGGAATCCGCCGGCGCCGGATGCGGACCGCCGTGTCCGGCTCGCCCTCCTCGCCATCGACCGCCTCGCCCCGCCCGGGAGCCGGGAGCAGCAGATCGGGCCCCGGCATGCCCAGGGTGCCGACGTCCGCGCTCGCGAGATCGGAAACCCGGACCAGACCGCATGCCCGCAGCGCCAGTCGCAGGTCGGACAGTCTCGACGACAGGTCGTCGCGCCCCTGCGCGTCCAGCAGCCGGTCGACCGGCGCGTGCTCCCGGAGCGCCAGCAGGTCGGCCAGGGCGCCAGCGCGCCGGCCGGCGGGCGAAAGGCCGGCCGGGAGATTCTCCGCGGAAAACGGGATGCCGAGCCGATGGAAGTGGCGGGTGATCGCCGCGGCATCGTGGATTCCCGGCTGGCGGAAGACCACGCCGATCTCCTCCGGAACCAGCCCGTCGTCGAGTCGCCGCCGGATCCGCTCGGCGATCGCCCTGATCTCGGCTTCCGGACCGGGAGCGACGATCTCCTCGAGCCGAGCCGGCGTCGCCGCCGGCAGTCGGTGAGACGGCAGGCCGGAAAGGCGCCGTTCGAGGCGTTCGAGGAACGGCCACGCCGCCGCGGCGCCACCCGTCTCCGAGGGGTGGGGCGGGCGGTCGACGATCACCGTTCCGCCGAGCGTCGCGACGAGCCGTTCGAGCAGGTCGCCCGCGCGCCCGGTCACGTCGGCGAACCCGATCACGAACAGAGCCCGTGTCGGCAGGGCGTCGTGACCGAGTCTGCCGAGAGCCTCGGTGGCCTCGCGCATCGCGTCGGTGGCCCGGCCGAACGGCGGGCTCCCCGGCTCCGTGACGTGCTCGAGTTCGGCGAGCAGCGCGCACGCCGCGCCGACGACGGCGGACGCCCGGCGGCGGGCCTCCGCGGGAAGCGGGATCTCCTCGAGGCACTCCTCGAGGGCCGCCCGGTGCGCGCGGTCGATCCCGGCGTCGAGCAGGTCGCGCACCGTGGCCGCGATCGCTCCCGCGGCGGTGTCGAAGCGCTCGAGCAGCCCGGCCAGCGGTGCGTGGCGGCGTGCGGCCCGCTCGACCAGCAGGTCGAACAGGGGGCCGGCGCGGGGCGCGGGGCGATCCGCGCGTTCGAGGATCTCGTGGGCGGCGCCGGTGAGCGTCTGCACGACGAGGCCGATCGCCGGCCGCCGACGGTGCGCGACGACGCGGGAGAGAACGTGCTCGCGAAGGGCGCGCGACGGGACGATCACGCGGACCGGTCTGGACAGGGACGCCGCCGGGTCACCGGCGGGCAGCGAAGCGTCGATCCCTTCGAGCAGTCGGCGGAGCGCGGGGCGCGGCCCGGGTGCGAGAACCAGTGCTGCGCCGTCCATCGTCTAGCGGCGGGTCTCCCGGGTCGTCACACGCACGCGCACGACGCTGTCCGGGACACGGAACGCTAACACCTTCGGTGCGCGGAAGATCTGCGTGCACATCTGGCCGCGCCCCGGATAGATCTCCTCGACCGTGAAGGCCGCCTCGTCGTCGGAGGACAGCGCGGCCTTGATCACGCGCGTTTCCCGGCAGCCGTTCGAGCGCGCACGGCCGGTGACGAGCACGACGCGGGTCCGGTCGAAGTCGACCTGCGGGCAGCGGTCGGCGGGCGTCATCCGGGCGCAGGACTGCGTCCAGGTCTCCGGATCGGTCACGATCCTGCCCCCCGCGTCCTCGTCCCAGCTCGCCTCGAACAGCAGTTCGGGGCCCCGGGTCTCGCCGGACCGCCGTTCGAGGTCGGCCGTACAGGGCACCACGGCATCCGTCGGCGAGACCGACGCCCGGCGGACCACCCTGCCGACGGCGACCAGGAAGGCTCGCGGCGGTCGCGGAACGCCGACGCAACCGCAGCCGGCCTCGGCGAAGCGCTCGGTCAGTCGGATGCGGGCCTTGATGCCGCGCGTGGAGATCTCCTCGATCACGGTCTGCCGGCACGAGTCGTCCCGCGGCCGCCCGACGACCAGCAGCAGCGTGCGGTTCTCGACGTCGAGCCGCGTGCGGTCCGGTGCGGGATCGAGCGCCGCGATGGCGCGTTCGAGCGCCTCCGGCGTGCGGAGCACCGTCACGCCCGCCGGCAGGCCGGGTGCCGCGCCCTCGTAGACGATCTCGGGATCGGGAACGTCGAACAGCCCCGCGTGCGCCGGCGCTGCGGACAGGGCGAGGGCGGCCAGCAGGCTGGCACCGGCGACGAAGGCTCCACGCGGCATGTCGGTTCCTCCCGCTGCGACCGGCGCTGTCGGATGTCGCGAGCAGCCCTGATAATACAGCCGATGTTTCGCCGCTTCGTCAGTGATTCCGTCGATCTCGTGCTCGACCTGCTGATCGCGCTGCGCGTGCTCCGCCGGCCGCGGCTCTGGTACCGCCAGCGAATGCAGCACTGGCTCGACACCCGCCGGGCCGCGGCCGAAAACGCCCGCCGGGCGGTGGCGGCACGTCACAGGATGTGCCCTGCGTGCGGGGCGCTGAATCCGCGCCAGGTGGCGCGCTGCGAGCGTTGCGGGCAGTCGCTGGCCGGCGTTCCGCGCGGAGGCGCGCGGCGGGCGCTGAGGCTGTTCCTTCCCTCCTTCGGCTCGGCATCGACGACGCTCGGCGCCGTGATCGTGACGATCTTCGCCGCGCTGGTCGCCGGAACCGGCAATCTCGCGTCGGCCTTCGATCTGCCGTTCGGGCTGCTGCTGCGCGTCGGCGCCCTCGTGTCGTTCGGCTACCAGGAGTTCGCGTGGTGGCGGCTGCTGACGGCGATCTTTCTCCACGCCGGTCTGATGCACCTGCTGTTCAACGTGTGGGCCCTTTCGGCGCTCGGTCCCCGCGTCGAGCAGGAGATCGGCTCGTCGCGGCTGGTCGTGCTGTTCATCGGTTCCGGAGCGTTCGGTTTCCTGGTCTCGGCGGCGATCAACCGCGGGACGTCGCTCGGAGCGTCAGGGGCGATCTTCGGTCTGATCGGCTTCGGGCTCGCCTGGGGGCATCGCCGCGGAGCCACGATGCTGCGGGACGAGATGATGCGCTGGACACTGCTCGGATTCGTCGTGCTCCCGCTGCTCGGTCTGATGCTGCGGATCGCGCCCGACCACGCCGCCCACGGCGGCGGCTTTCTCGCCGGCGCGGCCTTCGGCCTGGCCCTGGGAGGACGTTTCCGGCCGAGTCCGGGGCGCGACCGGCTGTGGCAGGTGGCGGCGGTCGTCTGCGGACTGGCCGTCGTCCTGGCGTTCGGGGTCGCGATCATCAGCGCGCTGCCGGTTGCCGGATGATGCGCCGGCGCCGGGATCGCTGGCCGTGGACGGGGCCGCGGAAGTAGACTCTGCTGCGGCCGATGCAGGACATCCCCCATCAACTGTCTGGCGCCACGGCGCTGTCGATCCTGGCGGCGATGGCCATCGTTGCGGCCAATGCCGGCTTCGTCGCCGCCGAGTTCGCGCTGATCAAGGTCCGGCCGGCTCGTCTCGAGGAGCTGGCCGCGGCCGGCAGCCGTCGCGCGCGCAGCGCGCTGTCTCTCGTCCGGAACCTCGACGAGACCCTCTCGGTCTGCCAGGTCGGAATCACGCTGACGTCCCTCGGTCTGGGCTGGCTCGGCGAGCCGGCGTTCGGCGCCCTGTTCGCGATCGCCCTGTCACCGACGGAACCGTACCTCGGGGCACTGTCACTGTCGGTCTCGGTCGCATTCGCGTTCTTCACGATCACGGTCCTGCACGTCGTGCTCGGCGAACTCGTACCCAAGTCGCTGGCGATCCAGACCGCCGAGCGCGTCGCGCTGACGATCGCCTGGCCGCTGCGGGCGTTCCGGCTGCTGGCGTGGCCCCTCGTGGCGCTGCTCAACGTCTCGGCACGCAGCGTCCTGCGGGTGACGGGGCTCGAAGACGTCGTCGAGTCTTCCGCGCACAGTCGCGAGGAGATCCGGCAGCTCGTCCACGGCAGCCTGTCCGATGGCGTGCTGAGTCCCCGCGAAGCCGACATGCTCGACAGGCTGTTCCATTTCTCGGAACGCCAGGCTGGCGACGTGATGGTCCCCCGTTCGCGCATCGTCGCGCTCGACGTGGACCAGCCGCTCGACGCCGTGCTGGCGCTGATCCGCGAGGAGGCGTACAGCCGCTATCCGGTCTACCGCGGCAGCCTCGACAACGTGACCGGCGTGCTGCACGTCAAGGACCTGTTCGCCGCGCTGGCGGGTGATCGTCGGCCAGCGGACTGGGCCGGGCTCGCCCGGCGGCCGATGATGATCCCGGAGACGATGCGGCTCGAGCGGCTGCTGCGCCGGTTCCAGGTCGAACGGACCCACCTGGCGATCGTGCTCGACGAGTACGGAGGCGTGGCCGGCATCGTGACGCTCGAGGACGTGCTCGAGGAGCTGGTCGGCGAACTGCGCGACGAGTTCGATGCCGAGGAGATCGACGAGGTCCGACCGCGACCGGGCGGCGGGTACATCCTCGACCCGATCGTCGCCGTCGACCGGGTGGTCGAACTCGTCGAGGATGCGCCGGAGGTTCCCGACGAGGTGCGCACCGTGGCCGGACTGATGCAGGCCTCGCTCGGGCGGCTCCCGGCCGCCGGCGACCGCGTACCGTTCGGGTCGGGACACGAACTCGTGGCGGCGGTCGTCGAGGGCACCCGCGTCCAGAGGATCGAGCTGATTCCGGTCCGGCAGGCGGTCGGCTGACGACCGTCCTGCGGACTGTCCATTTCCTGAACACGCCGGTACGAGTTCGTCAGCGCGAGTTCCCGGCTGTATCCGCGGGCAGCGCAGGCGCGCAATTGTTGTGACAAGGCGACTTGCAGCGCTTGCCGGACGCCGGGACGGACCCATATTCGGCTTCGGGGCGGGCGTGCCGCATCAGGGCCGAGAGGAGCGGGATCGTGCGCAATGTGAGACCTGTCCATCTTCTGCTGACCGTACTGTTCGGCACCACGCTGGTCGTGGCTGCAGGAAGCGGCGGGGGCCTTCTCAAGCGAGTCGACGTCAAGCCGCAGATCGCGATCTACGAGATGCCGCTTGCCGTGACCGGCGAGTTCGTCACCGTCAGCGGCGTCGTGTTCTCCCGCGCACCGGTCGACAGCGTGCGCGTGGGCGAACGCACGGCCACGCTTCGGCCGGCCGCCCCCGAAGATCTCGTGCGCTTTCGGCGCGTGCCCGACGGCGCCTCCGACATGCCGTATCGGACCATTTTCGAGGTGCCCGACACGCCGCTGCGCGCCGAAGGAGCCTCGGTGCTCGAGGTGCGGGCCGCGACGACCGACGGCCGCTTTTCCGACGTCCACCGGGTGACCGTCGTCCGGATGCCGCCGGCGCAGGACGGGGACGTCGAGTAGGCCGGGTCGACGGCGCAGAGTCCTTCGATTCAACAACAGGGAGTCACACCATGAGTCAGCGCAGAAAGCAGGCGGGCGCAGCCCGCGGCGTGTTCCTCGTCGCCCTGACCGCCAGCGGCGCAGCCCTGCTCGGCCTGTCGTTCTTCCGTGGCGAGAGCCTGGTCGAACTGCTCTCGCGGGTCATCACCAGGTTCGTCGTCCCGGTCAACGCCCTGATCATGTTCGGCTTCGCCGTGAT
This sequence comes from Acidobacteriota bacterium, assembly GCA_024276295.1. Taxonomy (GTDB): domain Bacteria; phylum Acidobacteriota; class Polarisedimenticolia; order J045; family J045; genus J065. The sequence continues at coordinate 7,260 of JAJRXN010000185.1, read as the reverse complement.
CATCTCTCTGGTCGCCGGCGTGTTCGTGCACTACTACCTGTTCGAACTCAAGGACCAGACGGTCTACGACCGCGAGAAGGCGTCGCGGCTGGCCCGGGTTCTCCGTGCGCCCGACCGGCCGGCGGCCGAGCGGATCGCCGAGACGCGACAGCAGCTCGGTGACGACGAGACGCTGTTCGGGATCATCCTGCGTCGCTTCCTGTCCGAGAACGGATTCGCGGCCGATCGGCCGGGCAAGGTCTGGCAGGCGATCCAGGACGAGGAGTTCGACCGCGTCAAGCGCAACCTGATGTACTTCTCGCTCGCCTCCGTGCTGGCGCCGGCGCTCGGGGTCCTCGGCACCGCGGTCGGCATGGTCGCGGCGTTCTACGAGATCTCGCAGCGCGACACGGTGACGCCCGCGGCGCTGGCGACGTCGATCCAGATCGCCCTGATCACGACGGTGATCGGTCTGGTCGTCAAGACGCTGGCGATGATGCTCAAGACGATGGTGATCCACTCCATCGGTCGGCGCGAAGACGAGCTGATCGGTGCCTATCAGCGCCTGTTCGAGCGCTGAGCGGGGGGGACACCATGCGTCGCGGAGCAACCCATTCGTTCGACCTCGAAGACGGCTTCGAAGGAGCCGTCGACGTCGTCTTCCTGCTGATCATCTTCTTCCTGGTGGCCTCATCGTTCGACCGCGTCGTGCGCGAGAAACTCGCCCTGCCGCCGCGGGACGCCGAGCAGGCGGTGATGACCCGGCCCCAGGAACGCGAGCGGCTCGACATCACGATCTACCGCGACTCGCGCATCGCCCTCGACCACGAGGAGATCGCGGTCGGCGATCCGAGTTCGGTCGAGGCGTATCGCGCCATCGGCCAGGCGATCGAGAACTGGGTCGACCAGCGCCATCCGGGCATGCCGCTGGACAAGGCGGTGCAGCGGATCGACGTCTTCGTCACGACCGACCGCGAGTCCTACGCCGGAGCCGCGCTCAACGCGATCATGGCGTGCCTCGACCGCGGCATCACGCCCCAGGTGATCTTCGAGGAAGCGCGGGCCGAGGGACCATGAACTCACGCCAGCAGGCATCCCGCGAGAGGCTGCAGCGGTACCTGAGCCTCGCGCTGGCGGTCGTGACGAGCGTGCTGCTCGTCCCGCCGAGCTGGATCCGTATCGCGCCGGACCGGGATCCGCCGCGCCAGCCGGAGCCGCGGCCGATCGAGATCGTGCGCCTGCCGCCCGAGACGCTTCCGCCTCCTCCGCCGCTGCCGCCGCCCCCGAAGCCGCGGCCGGAACGCCGGCCGGAGCCGGAACCGGAACCCGAGCCGCTCCCCGAGCCGAAGCTCGAACTGCGGGCGGAGGTGCCGGAGATCGAGATCCCCCGGGACCGGCGGGACGTGCGTCGGGTCGAGCTGCGCGCCGAGAGCATCACCACCCCGCGCTTCGAGCAGCAGGCGCCGGAGCTGGACGTGCCGGCCGAACGGCGCGAGCGTCGCCGGGACGTGAAGGTGCAGGTTGATGCCGCGCAGACCCCGCAACTGGCGCAGGAGTTGCCGGACGCGAACATGCCGGTCCCCCGGGCCGTGCCGCGGGACGAGCGTCGCGAGCGGATCGAGGTCGCGCAGATGACGGCGCGCAGCTACCACGAGGCCGATGCGCCCGACGTCGAGGTGGTCACCTCCCGGCCCGCCGCGCGGCCGAGCCGCACGCCGTCGCCGCTGCCGGTCTCGCGCCAGGCGCGGACCGGCGTCGCGCTGCGGCCGGCGGAGAGCGCTCCCGACGTCGAGGTCCCGCGTGGCAACACGGCTCGGCCCGACCGGGCGGCGCCGCTGGCGGTGTCGGGTGCCTATGCGGGTACGCGGGTGACCTGGGACGCCGACCCCGGCGACGCCGGGGATGTCGCGGTTCCGACGCCGCGGAAGAGCACGCGCGGGGCGGAGGCGCCGGCCCTGGCCGTCACCTCGGGAGGGACGACCGGGCTCAAGTACGGCGCTGCGCCGGCCGATGCGCCGATCGGGCCGACCGGCCGCGCCCGGGGCCGGTCCGGACCGGCGCGACTCGAGCAGGTGCGTGCCGCGTTGGCGCGGCGGTACGGGCTGCCGTTGGTGTCCGTGCAGCAGCTCGGACAGCGGTCGACGGAGGCCGCCCGCTGGAACGTGCTGCTGCCGCAGATCAGCGACCTGCTGCGCAAGGCGCGCCGCAGTTCCAGGTTCGGCGGCGTGCCGAGCGAAGAGGTCGTCGAGGTGAAGAGAGATGGTGACCGCCTGATCATCCGCTATCGCGACGGGGTCGTGCACGTGCTCGTTCCGGGGGAGAACGGGCTGGCGATGCTCTTCGTCGCGCGCGCCCAGGGGGCACGCCAGGTGACGTCCAAGGTCGAGGAAGGCGAGAGCGCGCGTCGCGCCCTCGCGCTGCTGACGAGAGGTGGATCGTGAGGTCGAGCACGAGAGGAATTCCCGGTTCGATGTGCGGTGTCGCCGCAGCCTGCCTGGCCGCGCTGGCGCTGCTCGCCGGTCCGGCGCGGGCCGACGCCGCGCTGATGGAGCGGCTGGAGTCGATCAAGAACGCGGCGATCACGGCCTACAATGCACGCGACTGGAATGCCGCCGCGGCCAGCGCCGGCGAGTTCGAGCAGGCGCTGGAGTCGGCGGGGCTGCCCGCAGCCGGCGCCGACTACGCGCTGGTCGCATTCATCGGCGGACACGCGCGCTTCGAGATCTGGAAGCAGGCTCCGGAGAGCTTCCGTTACGACTTCGATCGCGACGTCGTCGGCGCGATGGAGCGCAGCCTGCAGATCCTGCAGGACGATCCGTTCTACAAGCACAACGTGCTGGGAACGGCGTACTACGAGAAGCTCAAGCGGGAGCACTTCCAGAACCTCGAGCTGGAGAACCGCGCCAACTGGCACATGCTGCGGGCGCTGATGGCACGCCACGAGCAGATCGAGGACCAGCCGCGGGACTCGGAGGAGTACACCGCTTTCGCCAAGTACCTGCTGCTGTACGCCAACCGCGCGTTCGAGATGGCGCGGCATTCCGAGGTCCCCGAGCTGTACCTCGTGCGCGTGCGCGAGGCATGCCGCATGGGCTTCGGCAGCCGCTTCGCCGACCGCTTCGCCCAGCTCTACGAGGTCGTCGGCTTCGATGACGGCAACACCCGGGCCGGCGTGCTGTGGCAGATCGGCCTCGACATGATGAACGCCGGCGAGGCCCCGCCGCGCGAGGTGCTCGACACGTTCACCGAAGCCGCGGCCGTGACCCGCGGTCAGCGGGAACGGGCCGAGGTCTTCCGGCAGATGTCCGACTTTGCGAGCCGCCAGGACGCGCACGAGTTCAAGCTCGAGGCGGTCGAGTACGCCCGCAAGGCGTTCCGCCTCGATCCGGACAACACGGAGATCCGCGTGCAGTACGGCACGAGCCTGCATGTGCTGTCCTACGCGCACTTCCTTTCGGGACGCTTCCGGGAGGCCCTCGACATCGCGGAGGAGGCGGTCTCGTTCGAGTGGGAGGGGGACGAGGTCGCCTACTTCGACCTCAGCCGCGCCCAGGCCAACTTCGGCGACAAGATCAACGCGCTGGTCAATGCGGAGCGGGCCTACCAGAAGGCGCGCGCGCGCTTTTCCGATGACGAACTCCAGCCGTTCCGGCAGAACTACGTGAACATCCTGCGCCAGTTCGGTCTGCCGAAGAAGGCCGAGGAAATCGAACTCGCGGGCAGCCGCGAGCAGGGGAGCTGATCCGATGTCGTACCGAGCGATCTCCCGCAGTCTGGCGTCCGCACCGCTCGTGCTGCTGGTTGCCGGGGCGCTGCTGGCGCCGAGCCTGGCCGGGCCGCAGCCACGCAGCGAAGTCGAGCGCGTGCAGGACATCTACCGCGCGATCACCGCGTACCAGGTGCTGTTCGACCGCGATGAGGTCTCGAGCAAGCTGGTGCAGTCCGCGCTGTACGATGTCAGCCGGTACGTCGAGGAACTCGACAACCGGCTGGCCACCGACCAGTTGTTCATCGACGATCCCGTCGAACTCGAGCGAATCCGCGAGTGGGTCGCCAAGGCGCACCTGCAGGCGGCGCTGCTGCATGCACGGGGCGTCGACCTCGAGTCGTCGATCGTCGAGTTCGAGAAGGTGACCGAACTGCTCGGCCGGCACCCCGCCCAGTGGGACGTCGAGATCGAGCGACGGGCGCGCCGGGGGACCCTGCCGGAAGTGCGCGAGATCGTCTACGAGATGGCCCGCATGCCCGAGGTCGTCGAGGACCTGCGCACGTTCTGGAGCACCGGGGTCGTCACCCGGTTCGCCGTCGACGATCTCGGTCCCGATGCGCGCCGCTCGCTCGTGCTCGAACGCACCGGCGGTCGGGTGGATCCGTTCTACATCGCCGCGTGGGAACTGGCCCGCGAGCGGTTCGCCGAGCGCGTGGTTCGGGGCGAGACCGAAGTGCGGGTCGTGCTTCCGCCGGGAAAGTACCTGCTGTCCTCGCAGATCGGGGCGGTGCCGAAGCTCGCCCTGCGGTTCGAGGCCGGCCAGGTGCCCGACCCGGTGATCGTCCGGCCCGAGACGTTCTCGTTCCAGCTCGCGACGACCGACGCCTGCCGGCCGCATCTGCTGCAGAACGGCGTGCCGCTCGCCAGCCTGCAGGATCTTCCGTACGGGACCTTCACGGTCGAGGCGCCGGCCGGCTGCTCGCGCAGGCTGCCTGACAAGATCACCGTGAAGCCGGCCCGGGAAGTCAGCCTGCGCACGGAGCCGGAGAAGCTCGACTACGTCCGCGAGGGGCAGCCGATCTTCCTGTTCATCACGACGCCTCCGGGCAGCGTCTACACTCTGCGCATGTGACCCCGGAAAACGGGAAGGGAAGGGGCACCCGCACCAAAGGGGGCGGCCGATCGGCCGCCCCTTCCTTTGGGTGCGGCATTGCGGTGGGCCCGCGGGTCTGATGAACTGCCGCGGCAACGGGGGATGATCGGATCGTGAACGGGACCGCACGCAGGAACGGAAGCGGGAGGACGCCCGACGACACGGTGCCGTCGTCGGAGGCGGCACGGTTCGCCGACGAGGTGGCCAACTTCCGCGAGATCGCCCGGCTGCTCAAGCCGTCGACGGGCGAGCTTCCCGATGTCCCCGGGCTCGAGATCCACGGCATCTCGCGGCCGCTGATGGACGCCCTGATCGGGGGCGATCACCTGGTGTACCTCGACTTCAAGAAGCGCTTCGATCTCCCGGCCCGCATCGACAACGCCCGGCGCTCGGGACGGGCCGACGTCGCCGCGCGTCTCGAGTCGCTCCACCAGCGTTCGGGGATCCTGCTCGCCGACGTCGCCGGGCATCGCATCACCGATGCGCTCGTCGCGGCGATGCTGCACCAGGCGTTCCTGCTCGGCGTCTACTACGAACTCGACATCAACGGCGAGATCACGACCCGGCTGTTCCAGCATCTCAAGCAGCGGTTCTACGAGTCGACGGGGATCCGCAAGTTCGTGACGATGCTCTACGGCGAGGTGACGGCCGACGGAGCGTTCCGCTTCGTCTCCGCCGGGCACCCGCTCCCGGTGGTCTACTCGCGTCGCTACGAGCGACTGGTCCACATCAGCCGCGAGTGCGCGACGGTCTACACGCCGCTGGGGATGCTTCCGCCGGAGCAGGAGGTCGACGAGCCGCGCGAGGAGGTCTACCGCGTTCCGGGGCGCGGCTATCGCGTCAACGAGATCCGGCTGATGGGCGAACGCGACGTGATGATCCTCTACACCGACGGACTGGCCGAGCATGCGGGGGGCGAGTTCCTGCGCTCGGGCCTCGAGCCCTGTCTCAGGCGGCACCAGGACCAGAGCGCGCGCGACATCGCCTGCGGGATCGCCGAGGAACTCGAGCGGCACGGGCCGCAGAAGGACGACGTGACGTTCGTCGTCGTCCGTCGCGCCTGAGCTTTTCGTTCCCGACGACCGTGGGGTATCCTCGCGGCGCCATGAACGTGCTCGACATCGTGATTGCCGCGCTGTTCTCCGCCGCCGTGATCTACGGTCTGGTCCGCGGGTTCGTCCGCATCGCGATCGGCCTGTCGGGCCTCGCCGTGAGCCTGGCCAGCGCGCTGCGCCTTGCCGAACGCGGGCCCGAGTGGTTCGGAGGAGTCTTCGCCGACGCGAGGTTCGCCCGGCTGGCGGCCTTCGTCATCGTGCTCGTGGTCGGCCTGGTCGCCACGGCGCTGCTGGCGTTCGTCGTGCGGCGGCTCGTTCGCGCCGCCCAGGTCTCGTGGCTCGACCGCCTCGCGGGAGCGGGCGTCGGGGCCGTCGGCGCTCTGCTCGCGGTGTCGGGGATGCTGGTCGGGCTGACGACGTTCCTGCCGGCCGGGGCGCCGCTGATCCGCGATTCGCGGCTCGTGCCGGTCGTGATGGGTGTCGCCGACCTCGCCGCGGCGATCCTGCCGCCGCGGATGGCCGCGGAGTACGAGCGTCGCCGGCGGGCGCTCGACGGCGAGGGGGAGCCGGTGCGGCGCCCCGGAACGGACCTGCCGGGCGCGGCGTGAGGGAGTCCCGACCGTGACCGCCAGCCTGCCGCGGGTCCACGGAGCCGAGATCGAGCTGCAGACCGGCGGTGGCGTGGAGATCCATGACCTGACCGCCCGCGTCGAGGACGTGGTGCGTGCGTCGGGCGTCGTCGAGGGAATCGTCGTCGTCTCGGTGTCCGGTTCCACCGGCGCAGTGACCACGATCGAGCACGAGCCGGGCCTCGAGCACGATCTGGCCGCCGCTCTCGAGCGGCTCGTCCCGCGCGATGCGCGGTATCACCACGACGAACGCTGGGGCGACGGCAATGGCCACTCCCACGTGCGGGCGGCGCTGGTCGGCCCGTCGGTCACGCTGCCGGTGCGGGAAGCGACGCCGGTGCGCGGCACCTGGCAACAGATCGTGTTCGTCGAACTGGACAACCGGCCGCGCCATCGCCGGCTGCCGGTCCAGGTCGTCGGAGTGGGCCGGTGAGGGTGGTGCCGGGAATCGAGCGGCTGGCCGGCGAGAAGGCGAAGCTCGTCCGGGGCCGGCGTGTCGGGATGCTGGTTCATCCGGCCTCGGTCGATCGCGAGCTGCGCCATGCCGTCGACCTGGTGCGCGAGCTTGCCGGAGCGAAGGTCGTCCGTCTGTTGGCCCCCGAACACGGCGTGACCGGCGGCGCGCAGGACATGCAGGTCGTCCGCGAGACGACCGACCCGGTCACCGGCCTGCCCGTCGTCAGCCTCTACGGCGAGACCGAGCGCTCGCTCGTGCCGGATGCCGCCGAACTGGCG
>JAJRXN010000184.1 GCA_024276295.1 Acidobacteriota bacterium | reverse complement strand
GGCTTGTTGGGATTCTCGGGAACGACGCCGTTGAGCGCGTCGTCGACGCGGTCCGGCGGGTCGTCGTTCGACAGGCGCGGCGGATCCTCGTGGTTGTTCTGGGGCAGGAACGAGAGCAGCCGGCGGATCAGGCTGATCGCGTGCGCGTCGTCCTGCGCCGTCAGGTGCGAGACGCCGCTGCGCCCGGCATGGGCCATCGCGCCGCCGAGTTCGTCCTTGGTCACCTCTTCATGGGTCACGGCGCGGATCACCTCCGGCCCGGTGATGAACATGTAGGAGGTGTTGCGGACCATGATCGTGAAATCCGTGATCGCCGGGGAGTAGACCGCGCCGCCGGCGCACGGCCCCATGATCGCGGAGATCTGCGGGACGACACCCGACGAGATCGTGTTGCGCAGGAAGATGTCGGCGTAGCCGGCCAGGCTCGCGGCGCCCTCCTGGATCCGCGCGCCCCCGGAATCGTTGAGGCCGATCACCGGGCAGCCGATCTTCAGCGCCTGGTCCATGATCTTGCAGATCTTCTGCGCGTAGGTCTCCGAGAGCGAGCCGCCGAAGACGGTGAAGTCCTGGGCGAAGACCGCCACGGGACGACCCTCGACCAGCGCGAAGCCGGTCACCACACCGTCACCGGGAATCTTCTGCCGATCCATCTCGAAGTCACGGCACCGGTGGACGACCAGCGCGTCGGTCTCCTCGAACGACCCGGGATCGGCCAGCAGCTCGACCCGCTCGCGGGCGGTCAGCTTGCCCGCCTCGTGCTGCCGAGCGACGCGCTCGGGTCCGCCGCCCTGGCGCGCCTGTTCGAGTCGGTGGCGGAGCTCGTCGATGCGGTTCATTGGAAAAGCTCTCCGGTTGTCGGCCGGCCGGGCGATTCGCTGCTCGAATCGCCCGGCCCCTACCGCGGTACCTTCTTCCAGTCCTCGAGGAAGCGCTGCAGGCCATTGTCGGTCAGCGGATGGCGGAGCAGCGACGTGATCACCTTGAACGGGATCGTCGCCACGTCGGCGCCCATCAGCGCCGCCTGCACGCAGTGCATCGGGTGGCGGATGCTCGCCACGAGGATCTCGGTGTCGAAACCGTAGTTGTCGTAGATCTGCCGGATCTCGGCGATCAGTTCCATGCCGTCGCTGCTGATGTCGTCGAGCCGGCCGACGAACGGGCTGATGTACGTCGCCCCGGCCTTGGCTGCGATCAGCGCCTGCATCGGATTGAAGCAGAGCGTGACGTTGGTCCGGATCCCCTCGTCGCGGCACCAGCGCACCGCCTTGATGCCGTCATGGATCACCGGGATCTTGACCACGATGTTCTCGTGGATCGCCGCCAGCTCCCGTGCCTCGCGGGTCATTCCCTCGTAGTCCGTGGCCGTCACCTCGGCGCTGACCGGTCCGTCGACGATCTCGAGGATCTCCTCGAGCACCTCGCGGAACGGTCGCCCGGTCTTCGCGATCAGTGAAGGATTGGTCGTCACCCCGTCGAGCACGCCGAGTGCCACCGCCTCGCGGATCTCGTCGATCTGTGCGGTGTCGATGAAGAACTGCATGGTCGTATCCCCTTCGCCCTCGCCTCCGGAGTCGAACGCGAGACTAGTTTCCGTCGGATTCGCCGCCCGCGTCGTCGTCGAGCGAACCGGCGCGCGTCACCGCGACGACCTCGTCGTCCTCGGCGACCTGGATCACCCGCACGCCCTGGGTTCCGCGGCCGAAGCGGCTGATCGCCCCCGCCGCGGTGCGGATCACCTTGCCTTGGCGCGTGGCGACGACGATCTCGTCGTCGTCGCGGACCTCGAGGGCCGCGACGACCGGGCCGGTCCGCTCGGTGCACCGCACGTTGATCAGCCCCTGGCCGGAGCGCTGCTGCGGGCGGTACTCGCCGATCGCGGTCCGCTTGCCGTAGCCCTTGGCGGTGACGGACAGGATCTCGCCTTCCGCACCGACCACCGCCGCCCCGACGACCTCGTCGTCGCCGCGCAACCGGATGCCGATCACGCCGCGTGCCGAGCGACCCATCGCGCGGACCTCGGTCACCCGGAAGCGGATCGACATACCGCGGCGCGTCGCGAGGAACAGATAGTCGTCCTCCTGCGCCAGCCCGACATCGATCAGGCTGTCGCCCTCCTCGAGTCCGAGCGCAATCAGTCCGCCGGATCGGATGTTCCTGTACGCCGCCAGCGGTGTCCGCTTGACGATCCCATGCCGCGTGAAGGTGACGATGTACAGGCCGGGCTTGTCGAGTTCACGCAGCAGGAGCAGGCCCTGGATCCGTTCGTCCTGGGCCAGAGGGAACAGGTTGACAACCGGCTTGCCCTGGCTCGCGCGCCCGAACGCCGGCACGCGGTAGACCGGCAGCGCGTGCACGCGTCCGCCCGAGGTGAACCACAGGCTCTCGTCGTGAGTCGAGCCGACCAGCACGCGCTCGATGAAGTCGTTCTCCCGTACCGTCGCCAGCGTCAGCCCCTTGCCGCCTCGTCCCTGGCTGCGGTACTCGCTCAGCGCCGTGCGCTTGACGTAGCCGCGCTGGGACATCGTGATCACGACGTCCTCCTCGGTGATCATGTCGATCGTCGGGATCTCGCCCTCGTCGTCGAGGATCCGCGTCCGGCGCTCGTCGGCGAACCGCTTGCGGACGTCCGCCAGCTCCTCGAGCACGATCTCGTCGACCAGTTCCGTCGAGGCGAGGATCGCGCGGTAGCGCTCGATCCTGCTCCGCAGCTCGCCCAGCTCATCGAGCAGCTTGTCGCGCTCGAGCTGCGTGAGCCGCTGCAGCCGCATGTCGAGGATCGCCTGCGCCTGCAGCTCGCTGAACCCGAAGCGTTCGATCAGCCCGGCCTTGGCCTCCGTCGGCGTCGCCGAGCCGCGGATCAGCGCGATCACCTCGTCGAGATGGTCGAGCGCGCGGGCGAGGCCCTCGAGGATGTGCGCGCGCGCCTCGGCCTGGCGCAACAGGTACTGCGTCCGCCGGACGACGACCTCGCGCCGGTGGTTGACGTAGTGCCCGAGCGCCTGCTTGAGATTCAGGATCCGCGGCCGTCCGCGGACGATCGCGAGGAAGATCGCGCCAAAGGTGATCTGCAGCTTCGTGTGCCTGTACAGATTGTTCATCACGACGCGCGGCGAGACCGTCCCGCGCCGCAGCTCGATCACGACGCGGATGCCCTCGCGGTCCGACTCGTCGCGAATGTCCGCGATGTCGGCGATGCCGTCGATCTTGCGCCCCGTCTTCTTCGGGTCGCGCTGGTCGCGCACGAGCTGGGCGATCTCCTCGATGAGCTGCGACTTGTTGACCTGGTACGGCAGCTCGGTGATCACGATCCGGTCGCGCGAGCCGGCGTCGCCCTCCTCGAAGTCCATCACGCCGCGGACCATGATCCGCCCGCGACCGGTGCGGTAGGCCTGGTGGATGCCGGCGCGGCCGTAGATCACTCCAGCCGTCGGGAAGTCCGGGCCTTGGACGAACTGCATCAGCTCTTCGACCGTGCAGTCGGGGTGCCGGACCAGGTGCTCGGTCGCGTCGATCAGCTCGCCGAGGTTGTGCGGCGGGATGCGCGTCGCCATGCCGACCGCGATGCCGTCCGACCCGTTGGCCAGCAGGTTCGGCAGACCGGCCGGGAGCACGAGCGGCTCGTGCTCGGTCCCGTCGTAGTTCGGACCGAACTCGACGGTGTCCTTGTCGATGTCGCGGAGCATCTCCTCCGCGAGCGGCGCCATGCGGATCTCGGTGTATCGCATCGCGGCCGCGCGGTCGCCGTCGACCGAGCCGAAGTTCCCCTGGCCGTCGATCAGCGGGTAGCGCATCGAGAACGGCTGGGCAAGCCGGACGATCGTGTCGTAGACCGCCTGGTCACCGTGCGGGTGGTACTTGCCGATCACCTCACCGACCGTCTTGGCGCTCTTGCGATACGGCTTGTTCGAGGCGTTGCCCGCCTCGTGCATCGCGTACAGCACGCGCCGGTGGACCGGCTTGAGACCGTCACGGACATCGGGAAGCGCGCGACCGATGATCACCGACATCGCGTAGTCGAGATACGACGTACGCATCTCGTCTTCGATGCCGATCATCGGGGTGCGCGGCGCCTGACTCTCCGTCATTCGCTCCGTTCTCCTCGTGTTCCCGCCGGCCGGTCGTCTCGCCGGCGTCGCCGGTCAGATGTCGATGTTGCGCGCCTCGAGAGCGTTCTCCTCGATGAACCGGCGCCGCGGTTCGACGGGCTCTCCCATCAGGACCGTGAACAGCTCGTCGGCCTGGACCTCGTCGGTGACCGAGACCTGCACCAGGCGGCGGTTGTCGGGGTTCATCGTCGTTTCCCAGAGCTGGCCCGGGTTCATCTCGCCGAGACCCTTGTAGCGCTGGATCGCGACGCCGCGCCGGCCGATCTCGAGCAGGCGGTCGAGCAGTTCGCTGCGGTCGACGACGATCGGCTGGCGCCCTTGCACCTCGACCTCGATCCCCGTCCGCCCGAGATCGCGGAGCTGCGGGTACAGCGCGGCCATCTGGCGGAACTCGCCGCTCATCGACAGCTCCTCGGACAGCGTGTATTCGCGGTGCCCGCGCTCGAGATCGACAGCCCGCAGCACCCAGGAACCGTGCTCGCGGTCCTCGTCGATCCCCCGCACCTCGTGGCCGAGCCGCGCGAGTTCTTCCCGCAGTCGCTCGAGCGTCTCGCGATCAGCAAACAGCTCGCGGTCGGTCATCCGCAGCTCGAGCATCGCGACGACGGCGTCCCGCGGCCATCCGCGCCGCTCTATCGCGTCTCGGTAGCGCCGGAATTCGGCGAGCTGCTTGAGCAGGTTGATCAGCTCGTTGCCCGACCACTCGCGCCCGCTGTCGCGCGAGCGGACCACGGTGTCGTCCGCCGCCTTGCGCGTCAGATAGTCGTGCAGCTCGGGGTCGCTCTGCAGGTAGAGTTCCTCGCGTCCCTTGCGCACCTTGTACAGCGGCGGCTGCGCGATGTAGAGGTACCCGCGCTCGACGACCTCGGGAAAATGCCGGAAGAACAGCGTCAGCAGCAGCGTCCGGATGTGCGAGCCGTCGACGTCGGCGTCGGTCATCAGGATGATGCGGTGGTAGCGCAGCTTCGAGATGTCGAAGTCGTCGCGGATCCCGCAGCCCAGCGCGGTGATGATCGTGCGGATCTCCTCGTGGGACAGCATCTTGTCGAAGCGGGCCTTCTCGACGTTGAGGATCTTGCCCCGCAGCGGGAGGATCGCCTGGAAGCGCCGGTCTCGTCCCTGCTTGGCGGAGCCGCCTGCCGAGTCGCCCTCGACCAGGAACAGCTCGGAAGTCGCGGGATCGCGGCTCTGGCAGTCGGCGAGCTTGCCCGGGAGGTTGCCGGAGTCGAGCACCCCCTTGCGGCGGGTCGCCTCCTTGGCCTTGCGCGCCGCCTCGCGCGCGGTGCGGGCCTGGATCGCCTTGGCGAGGATCGACCGCGCGGCGCGCGGGTGCTCGTCGAGGTACGCGCTCAGCCCGTAGTAGACCAGCGTGCTGACGATGCCCGCAACCTCGCTGTTGCCGAGCTTGGTCTTGGTCTGCCCCTCGAACTGCGGCTCGGGGACCTTGACCGACACCACCGCGCTGAGTCCCTCGCGGACGTCCTCGCCGCTGAGCCCCGGACTGCGCATGTCCTTGGGCAGGCTCTCGGCCTGGCGCTGGGCGTAGTTGTTCAGCGCGCGCGTCAGCGCGGACCGGAAGCCCGACAGGTGCGTGCCGCCCTCGGCGGTGTTGATGCTGTTGGCGAAGGAGAGGACCGTCTCCTGGTACGATTCGTTGTACTGCAGCGCGATTTCGACCTGGACGTCGTCCTTGCGTCCCTCGATGTGGATCGGCGGCTCGTGCAGCGTCGTGCGCGTCTGGTTCAGGTGCTGGACGAATTCGACGATGCCGCCTTCGTAGTGGAACACCCGCTCGACCGGCTCGGAGCCCCGCTCGTCGCGCAGGGTGATCTTCACGCCGCGGTTGAGAAATGCCAGTTCGCGCAGCCGCTGGGAGAGCACGTCGAACGAGACGTCGAGCGTCTCGAAGACCTTCGGGTCGGGACGGAAGGTGATCTTCGTTCCGCGGCGGTCGGTGGTGCCGGTCTCCTAGAATGGCGTGACCGGCTCGCCGCGCGAGTAGCTCTGGCGGTAGACCTTGCCGTCGCGCCAGATCTCGAGATCGAGCGTCTCGGACAGCGCGTTGACGACCGACACGCCGACGCCGTGCAGTCCGCCGCTGACCTTGTACGC
>JAJRXN010000001.1 GCA_024276295.1 Acidobacteriota bacterium | reverse complement strand
CGGGCGTTCATGACGAGCCCTCCGGGACGGGAGCCGCCACCGCCACGGCGTTCTTGCCGTGCTCCTTGACCCGCCGCAGCGCCTCGTCCGCCGCCTCGACGAGAGCGGGCGCCGACTGGCCGTGCTCGGGCCACACCGCGACGCCGGCGGAGACCGTCAGATGCGCGGTGCGCCCACCGGGCAGCGCGATCGGCTCGCGGGCGACCTCACGACGGATCCGCTCGGCCACCTCACGGGCTCCTTCGAGGTCGGTCCCCGGGAGCAGCACGACGAACTCGTCGCCGCCGTAGCGGAACAGCCGATCGATGCTGCGGATCGAGCGCGCCATGCGCACCGACGTCTCGTAGAGCGCCTGGGAGCCCGCCGCATGGCCGTGGGCCGTGTTGAGATCCTTCAGGTTGTCGGTGTCGAGGAAGATCAGCGCGAACCGCGAGCCGAAGCGCCGGGCCCGCTCCACCTCGTCGGCCAGCACGGTGTCGAGATGGCGGCGGTTGAAGCAGTCCGCCACGTCGTCGCGGATCACCAGCGCCCGCAGGACCTCGATCTGGCGCAGGTTCTCGAGGGCCGGACCGACCTCCCGCGCCAGCGAGGCGAGGTCGGCCAGCGCGCGGCGTGCCGGGCGTTCGCCCGGCCTGTGGATGCAGAGGACCAGCGCCTGCGGCCGGGACGCGCTGCCGAAGGCGAGCACGACCGCGGGACCGAGCGGCGGCAGTCCGCGACGCGGCGGGAGCAGCGCGGTGGCGTCGTCGACCACTTCCGGGCGACCTGCCGGAAGGTCCATCGCCACCCGGACGTCGAGGGCACCGAGCAGCCCGCGCAGCACATCGAGGCCATCCTCGCCGGCGGCCGCCCGGCATTCGAGACCCTCACCGTCCGCGGCGAGATCGTAGGCCAGAACCCAGGTGGCGCCCGAGAGCTGCCGGGCCCCTTCGGCGATCTCGCCGAGGCAGCCTTCCGGGTCGAGCCGCCGCGTCGCGCGCAGCGCCGCCTCGAGCACCGCCCGGCTCGCCGGCGCCCCGGCGCCGCTGGTGGTCTCCTGCACCGCGGGGTCCGCTCCGTTCAGTCCGCGCCGCCGCGCCCCGGGCCGAGCAGGTGCTTGAACATCTCGAGCGGCAACGGGAAGACGACCAGCGAGTTGTTGTCCTGCGAGATCTCGGTCAGCGTCTGGAGATACCGGAGCTGCAGCGTGACCGGGTTGCGCGAGATCACCTCGGCGGCTTCCGAGAGTTCCTTCGACGCGATCAGCTCGCCGTTGGCATGGATGATCTTGGCCCGCTTGTCCCGCTCCGCCTCGGCCTGACGCGCCATCGCGCGACGCATCTCCTCGGGCAGGTCGACGTGCTTGACCTCGACCGCGGAGACCTTGATCCCCCAGGGGTCGGTCTGCCGGTCGAGGATCGACTGCATGCGGTGCCCGAGTTCGTCGCGCTCGGCCAGCAACTGGTCGAGTTCGGCCTGACCGAGGACCGAGCGCAGGGTCGTCTGCGCCAACTGGCTGGTCGCGTAGTGGTAGTTCTCCACCTCGACGACCGCCTTGCGCGGCTCGAACACCCGGAAATACACGACCGCGTTGACCTTGACCGACACGTTGTCCCGCGTGATCACGTCCTGCGGCGGCACGTCGTGGACCACCGTCCGCAGCGACACGCGCACCATCCGGTCGACGAACGGGATCAGGAAGAACAGCCCCGGGCCGTAGTCCTTGGGCTGCAGCTTCCCGAGCCGGAACACGACGCCGCGCTCGTACTCCGGCAGCACGCGGATCGACTGCCAGACCAGGATGATGAACAGGACGATCCCACCGAGGATCACGACCTGGCCAGGACCCATCTCACACCTCCTTCGCTATCGCGTTCCGTTTCCGGCCGGCGCTTCGTCCAGCGGCTCGACCACGAGCAGCAACCCCGGCTCGACCGCGCGGACGCGGACGCGCACCCCGCGCGGCAGTGGCCGCGCGGCCCGGGCGCGCCACAGTTCGCCGTGAACGGCCACCATCCCCTCCGGCTCGAGTCCCGTCGTCGTCTCGCCGATCTCGCCGACCACGCCCTCACGGCCGGTGGTGACCGGACGCCGCTGCGCCCGCACCACCAGCAGCATCACCGGGAGCACGACGGCCATCATGGCGCAGACGAGGATCACGATCGACCACACCGGCACCGCCAGACCGGGGACCGACCGGTCGAACAGCAGGTAGAGCCCCGATGCGACCGCGAGCACTCCGCCGATCGTGAGCAGACCCCAGGAGGTGATCTTGACCTCGAGCACGAACATCACGATCCCGAGCGCGATCAGCGCCACGCCGAAGACGTTCACCGGCAGGACGCGGGTGCCGTAGAGAAAAAGCACCAGCGCGATCAGTCCGAACAGGCCGGGGATGAACGAGCCCGGGCTGTGGTACTCGATGTAGAAGCCGATCCCGGCGAGCAGCAGCAGCATTCCCATCACGACCGGATGAAACAGCAGGTTCTTGAGCTGTTCGGTTCCGGTCAGTTCGTGGTGCACGAGCCGGGCCCCGGTCAGTTCGAGCGTCTGGTGCGTTCCGTCGGCCCGGGTGATCTCCCACCCGTCGAGCTTCTCGACGAGTTCTTCCGTGCTCTGCGCAATCAGTTCGATCAGCCCCGCCTCGAGGGCTTCCTCGGCCGACCACGAGCGGGCCTCGAACACCGCCTGCTAGGCGAGCTTCGCCGGCCGGCCGCGGGCCTCCGCCGCGGCGCGGATCAGGGCGGCGAGGTCTTCGGCCGCCTTGCGCAGGGCGACGTCGTCCTTGTCGTTCGCCCCTCCTGGAGTGATCGGATGCGCCGAGCCGGTCCGCGTCACGGGCGCCATCGCGGCGATGTCGGCCGCCTGCAGCAGGAAGAACCCGGCCGATGCGGCGTGCGCTCCCTTCGGCGAGACGTAGACCGCCACCGGAACATCGCTGTTGAGGATGTCGGAGATCATCTCCTCGGCCTAGACCACCAGGCCGCCCGGCGTGTCGAGTTCGATCACGACCAGGCTATCGTGCTGCTCGCGGGCCACCATGAGCACCCGCGCGACGACCTGTGCCGAGGCACCGTGGATTCCGCCCTCGAGCCGGTACACCCGCACCGTGGGATGATCGCCCGGCTCGGGGGGCGCCGCGATCCCGACCGGCAGCAGG
>JAJRXN010000183.1 GCA_024276295.1 Acidobacteriota bacterium | reverse complement strand
TCGAAGACCGGAGCCGCTGAGCGTCGGTTCAGACCGCCTTGCGCGCCACCACGGGACCGCAGGCCCAGGTCTGGGGATCGCCCTGCTCGGGATCCTCTCCCTGGTCGCGGACCATCGCCGCGACCCGTGCCCGCAGTTCGGTGAGGAAACGCCTCTCCTCCACGCCGTCGAGGGAGGCCGGCGGATCGAGTGGAGGGCCGAATCCGACCGTGACCGGGTGCGCGCACGACGGCCAGCCGCGCGGTGCGGCGCGATAGGCGCCCGTGATCGCCGAAGGAACGACGGCCGCGCCGGTCGTCGCCGCGAGCCACGCGACGCCGCGCCGGAACCGCTGCAGCGCCCCGGTCCAGGTGCGCTCCCCCTCGGGGTAGATCACCACGATCCGTCCCGCCTCGAGCGCGCGGCGCCCGGCCCGCAGGCCGGGAAGCGCGTACGTGTCGGCGTCGATCGGAGAGATGCCGAACAGCCGGCCGAGCACCCACCCCCCGCGCCGGGCGAAGTAGCCCGAGTAGCCGAGGAAGTGGATCTGCCGGTGGATCGCGGGGTCGATCACCGCCAGCAGGAGCAGGGCGTCCCAGTGCGACTGGTGGCTCTGCGCGATGAGCAACGGCCGGCGATCCCAGTCGACCTGTTCCAGCCCGCGCGGCCGCGGCGAAAAACGCCGCTCGATCACCGGGCGCACGGCCGGCCGGAGCACCCAGCGCGCCACCGGCCAGGCGAGCCTTTCCGGAACGCTGTGCCGCCGCGGCGCCTTCCGGTCGAAGCCGAGAACCGCCCGACGCCGCGTGGCCAGTTCGGGCAGTGCGACGGGCGGGCGCTCGCCGAAGGCCTCGACGAGGTCGCCGAGAGTGAACACCCCGGTCCCGTTGTCCTCGGGCATCTCGACGCCGAGCGTCTGCGCGAGCCCGACCAGCAGGGCCAGCCGGTCGAGGGAATCGAGGCCGAGATCGGCCTCGAGGGAGATCCCCTTCGTCCAGGGCCCACGGTACTCCGCGAGTTCGGGAAGACCGGCGAGCAGTTCCTGCCAGGCCTGCGGAAGCGGCCGGTCGGAAGGCGGCGCCGGCGGCCAGAAACGGGCCGGAGGATCGCCGATCTCGCGACGCAGGCGCGGCCGGTCGATCCTGCGGTCCGGCGTCCGCGGAAGGCTGGCCCGCGCGACGGTCACGCCGAGCGGCCTGTCGGCGGGAGGCAGAGGGATTGCAGCGTTTTCGATCCTGAACCGCAGGGCCTCGTGGACGTTGACGATCCGGGCGGCGCGGATCGCCGCGTCGTCCGGAACGACCACGGCCCAGGGACGCTCCCCCGGAGAACGCTCGAAGACCACCACCCGTTCGACGAGGTCGGCCGCAGCAAGCGCTGCGTCGAGCCGCGAGAGAGCCTGGTCGTCCCGCGGCCGGCTGCCAGGATCGCTCAACGGATGTCTCTCCTCGGGGGCCGGGAGAATATACTCGGTCGTCCGTGGAACCGGCGGAAAAAACCGCTCCACGGAAAGCGAGGCCGGAACATGGGCTGCGGCTGCCTGATGGTGCTGCTCGGGGCGTCCTTCCCCCGGCTGGCGATCGTACTGTTGCTGCTGTTTTCGAACTGGTTCGCGCGGGCTTTCGAGGGCCTGCTGATTCCGCTGCTCGGCCTGGTGTTCCTGCCCTACACGGTGCTGTGGGTCTCGGTCGTCGCGAACTGGTATCGGGGCCAGTGGGGTCTGATGCAGCTCCTGCTGCTCGCGGTGGCGCTGCTGCTCGACTTCACGCCGCTGATCGGCCGGCAGCTCCGGCGCTCCCGCTGAAACGCCCGCGGCCGCGGGACCGGAGCAGGCCCGGCTCCTCGCCCGGCGGGTATGGCGGCGCCCGCGGAACCCCCGACTGCAACGACGGCCGGCTGCAGGGGTTGGTTGGGCCGCCGCTCCACAGCGGGGGCCCCGCGGGCATCTCGCCGTGGCTGCCAATCGGGAAAGCAGCCGCGCGGTCTCGACACCACCTTCGACACCCGGCACGCCGGAAAAGTCACATCGCCGGCAGGAAAATCGCCCCGCCGAGGTGACCCGGCCGTGGAAGAATGGGTCCATGGGAGCAGGGTGAATGGACGACAGCCGGACAGCGACCGACGAGCAGCTCGCCGCGCGGAGCCGGCAGGCCGCCGAGGGCGACACGCGGGCCTTCGAGGAACTCGTCCGGCGCCATGAAGGGCACGTCGTGACGAACTGCCGCTACATCACGCGCTCGCCGGACGATGCGGAGGACCTGGCGCAGGAGGTTTTCGTCAAGGCGTTCTTTCGCCTCGGCCAGTTCGAGGGACGTTCCGCGTTCCGGTCCTGGCTGCAGCGGATCAAGGTCAATCACTGCCTCAACTTCCTCCGCCGGCGCGAGAACCGGCCACCGATCGACGTCGCCGACCCGGCGGCGCAGTCGGACCCGGGGCTCGCCGTCGAGCCCGAGGCCGACGAGGCGCTCCGCGCACGGGATCGGCGTCGCCTGATCGGCCGCGTGCTCGACGGGATGGCGGACACGCTGCGCGTTCCGCTGCTGATGCGCGACATGGACGAACTGTCGTACCAGGAGATTGCCGAGGCGCTCGGGATCGGGCTGTCGGCAGCCAAGATGCGCGTCCGCCGGGCCCGGGCCGAGTTCCGGCGATGCTACGAGGAACTTTCCGGTGCGGGATCCGGACCTGCGACTCCGGAACGGAACGAGGCATGACTCCGCAGGACGACGGGCCGCTGCGCGAGCTGCGGGAGCTGGCCGAGCCGGTCCGCCCCGGTTTCCTCGAGCGGGTGCGACGGAGGATCCACCGCCGGACGCTGATGGCGCAGACGGTGCATCTGGCGTGGCTCGCTCCGGCAGTCGTGCTGCTCGAGTACCTCGAACTGGCGCTGCGAGTCATCTCCGGCAGCACGCAGAAAGACGAACGCAAGGAGTAGCGACGCATGGAAACGCTCAGGGAGTCGCTCCAGAAGATTCTCACCAACATCGTGGACTCGATCACCGACGCCGTCCCGAAGGTCCTGCTGGGAATCGTCCTGGTCATCGGCCTGTAGGTCACCGTCAGGGTGATCGAGATCGTGCTGCGCGCGGTGCTGCGAAGGGTGCGTTTCGATGCCCTGCTCGACCGCCTCGGAATCAGCGCACTGCTGAAGAAGGCCGGCGTCGTCCAGTCGCCGAGCGGCTTCCTGCCGCTGATCGCGCGTTACCTGCTGATCTTCCTGTTCGTGCAGGCCGCCGCCGACGCGCTCGGTCTGGAAGCGATCTCGGCCGCCATCGGCGGCTTCCTGTCCTTCCTGCCCAACCTTCTATCCACGGTGCTGCTGCTCGTCGTCGGCGCCCTCGCGGCGCAGTTCGGCGGCGCGGCCATCACGCGTTCCGCCCGGGAATCGGGCATCGAGTTCGCCGCGACGCTGGGGAATCTGGTCTCCGCGCTGATCGTCTTCGTCGCGGGGATCATGGCGATCGCGCAGCTCAGGATCGATACCGACATCATCCGCATCGTCAGCGCGTGCCTGCTGGCCGGCATCGCCCTCGCCTTCGGGCTGTCGTTCGGCCTCGGCAGTCGCGAGATCACGAAGAACCTGCTGGCGGGCTTCTACGTCAAACGGAACCTCCGGGTCGGCGATCCGATCGAGATCCGCGGCGAACGCGGGATCCTGCGCGCGGTGACGCCGGTCCAGACGCTGATCGACGCCGACGGCCGGACGATCGCCGTCGCCAACGCCTCGTTCCTCGACGAGATCGCGCGTTCGTAGGGCCGGAGGTCAGGGGCACACCGGCTCGCGGCGCGGGGCGAGAGCGTGGCGGCCGAGGTCTCGCGGGGCCGCCGCAGACCGGACGCGCTCCGCTGATGCGGCCGGCATCCCCGCCAACGAGGCAAGCCGGGGCTTCGGCATGTCGGGTGCGGGCGCCGGCCGTGCCGCCGCGAGCGGTGCGCAGAGCCCCGCGGCGACCGGGCGCTCGACGCCGTTCGTGTCGCGTCCGTAGGACCCTTCCTCGGCTCCCCTTCGGCCGACCGGCACGAAGTAGACCAGCCGTCCGGCCCCCGCCGCCCCCACGTCGACGAACGCCGACCCCGAGCTGCCGATCGAGCAGACCGCTCGTTGCCAGGTCAACCCTGCGAGCGGCGCTGCGGATTCCCCGATGTAGAGCGCGTGATCGGCCGAGAACGCCGCGGGATCCCATGTCAGGTCGATCTGTCCCGACGAGTCGAGCGCCACGCGCGTCCCCCCGGTCGGCGACGCCTCGTGGGGCGAGGTCGCGGCCGGCTGGCAGGCGCGCTCGAGTTCGAGGCGCCACGCGTCGAGCGTTCCGGCGTCCTGGGCCCACGAGTCGGAAACGAACAGCCGCCATGTTCCGGCCGCGTTCTCGCCGATGAAGTCCTCGAGCCGGCCGGGCCCGTCGGGCGTCCGGTCGCGACCGAACGTCAGGTGGATCCCGTCGGCGTCGCCGCCGCTGCGGTTGTGCAGCGTGACGGCGGTTCCCGAAGGAGACGTCAGCCGGAGCGTCAGATCGCCGATCCACGTGTGCGTGATGTCGACGCGCAGGTCGACCCGGGTGATCGCGACCGGCTCGTAGACCGCCGCGGTCGCCTCGATTCCGGAGGCCGCGCCATCGGGGATCGTCCGCGGTGCCTGCCCGACCGCGACGATGGTCCCGGAACTCGGCCGGACCTCGCGCACGACCGCATTGCCGTCCGCAACGCCGGTCGCCGTGTCGACCGCCTGCACGAGGTAGAACACCGGGCCGCCGGCGGGCACCTCCTCGTCGTCGCGCCAGCTCGTCGCCGTCACGCCCTGGACGATCCGTCGTGCCGGATCGGGAGCAAGGTCGGGCGAACTGCCGCGGTAGATGTCGTAGTGCACGGGGTTTCCGCAGGGAGAGCTGGCCGGCGCCCAGGAAAGATCGACACCGCACGCGCTCGCCCCGCCGTCCGCGGCCACACCGAGTCCATCGAACTGCGGCGGCAGCGTGCACGCGCCGTCCGCGGTGACGCTCGCCGGAGGCGAGCCGGGCGATGCGCAGGCGCCGATCGCGCGGACCTCGTAGCGGTAGGTCGTTCCGCCGGACGCTGTGCCGTCGACCCAGCTCCTCGCCGAGCCGGGCAGCGTCACCAGTGCTCGCGGCACGCCGTCCGGACCGGCGGCCCGTTCGATGCGGAAACCGCCCGGCGGATCTGCTCCCGACCAGTTCCAGGACAACGCGATCCGGTTCGGACCGCTCGCCAGGGCCGACAGCCCCGACGGCGCCGCGATGCAGACCGCGTTGCGGACGTACAGCGCGAAGTCCTGGTCGGTCGGATCGGGCGAAGACGGCACGCCGTCCGCCGGCAGGTCGACCGCGCGGACCAGCACGTCGATCGGACCGCTCGTCCCGGCCGGCAGCGCGACGACCTCGAGGTTGTTGTCGCTGTCCGGCGCGCCGCCGACCGTGGAGAGCCCGGCGGCGAAGACGTTGCCGAGATACGTCGTGCCGCCGGCCGTCACCTCGAGATCGAGGTCGTTCTGGCGTGCGGCCCCGGCCAGCGGCCCCGGAGCATCGGTCCAGGCGAGCACGACCCGGACCGGCCGCGCCGTGTCGAACGGCTCGAGCGTGACCGCGAAGGTCTCGCCGGGCGTCTCGAGCACCTGCTGCTGGTCGAAACTCACGCTCGGCGTGTCGTCGAGCAGCCGCGCCGCATCGACGAGCCCCCAGCCCTGCGCCGCGTCCGGGATCGGCGCGATCGCCGGACCGGTTCCGTCCGCGAGCCGGGCCTCGATCCCTCCGGCGAGGTCGCGTGCCGTGGCGACGAGCGCGGCCTTGACCAGCGCCGGACTCGGCGGCGACCCACTCTCGCGCACGCGCCGCTCCCAGAACAGCGCCGCCGTGCCCGCGACGGCCGGCGTGGCCGCGCTGGTTCCGTTGAAGCTGCGGTACGCCGCGGGATCGGCGGTGGAAAACGGCGCACCGCATCCCGCGCTCGTCGAGCCGCTGCTGCGCGCGACGATCCAGCCGTGGGCGACCGCGGCGATGTCCGGCTTGCGCCGGCCGTCGGAGGTCGGGCCGCGTCCCGAGTAGAAGACGATGTCGTCTCCGGGCGTGTCCTGGAACGCCGGGTCCCAGCCGCAGGTGCGATAGCCCGGCCACCAGTTCTCGGCGGCCGCGACGGTGATGACGTTCTTGGCCGTCCCCGGCGAGGAGACCGTCGAACCGTTGGGGCCGTCGTTCCCGGCCGCGAACACGATGATCATCGGCTGGTCGCCCGGAACGTCGGGCCGCGCGTCGCGCACGAGTGCGTCGTAGTCGCGGGCGGTGGCGGTGTATGCGCTGGTCGACGAGCCCCAGCTGTTCGAGCTGACGGTCGCACCCGCCTCGGCGGCATGGCGCACGAGGTCGGCGTAGGTCACCCGGAGGTCCCACGCGCCGGTCGCGTCGAACACCTTCGAGGCGTAGATCCGCGCACCCGGCGCGACGCCGAGTCCGAACCGGTATCCGTGGGGGCTGACCACGCCGGAACCGGGCGCGCCATCGCTGCCCAGACCGGCGACGATGCTCGCGCAGGCGGTACCGTGCCCCTGGCCGTCACGGCCGTCGTCGGCGCCGCCGCGATCCCCGGTCCAGTCGTCGATCGCCACCACCCGCGAGTTTCCGGACGCGTCCGCGAGGCCTGCCGGACCGGTCGCCGCGATGCCGGCATCGAGCCCCGTGTCGGAGACCTGCACGATCGGCCCGCGCCCTTCCGCGGGGTCGAGGCCGCGCGAGACGAGCCAGTCGAGATAGGTCATCCCGAGAGCGCCCCAGCCTCCGGTCGTCCCGTCGACGCCGGCGCCGGCGTTGTTCAGCGCACCGACCTCGTCCCAGGGGCGCGGCGGCAGCCACGGGTCGACGCGATAGAGCGCGGGATGCGCGGCCCAGGCCTCGATCAGGCTTCCGGGAAGCTCGACCGCGGCCACGAGCAGCCGGCCGGCCGGCCGGGCCGGCTCGAGCCGGCGGCCGAGGGCGAGCGCCTGCCGCAGCAGCGCCTTGCCCGGACCGTCCGCGACGACGGCGAGGCTGACCGCCACGCGATCGGTGCGGCCGAGCAGCGACGGCGCGATCCGGTACGCCGGTTCGTACAGGCCGAGCCAGGCCACGCGACGCCCCAGTTCCCCCTCCGGGCGGAGCAGTTCGCGGCGGCCTGCCGCGCCGAGCCGGACGACGAGGCCATGCTCGGGAATCGTCTCGATCGGCTCGCCACCGGCGGCACGCAGTACGTCGAGAAAGCGGTCGGTGACCGGCCCCTTGAGCCGCAGCAGGTAGAGTCCGCGCTCGTTCTCGCGATAGGCCCCGCGAAGCAGCCAGCGCGGCACGTCACGGGGCGTTCCGGCCCCGGGTGAAGTGTCGAGCACGCGGTCTCTGAGCCGCAGGACGGGGCGCACCAATCGCGCTCCTGCGGGTGGTCGGGCGGTCTCCACCACGACGAGCCCGCCGGCCCGGTCGACGACGCGCTCCGGATCGTGGCCCTTTCCGGCGGGGACGAGCCAGCGGCGCGGGATGTCCGCCGGGCTCGGCGGCGCCGCGGCGACCTGCACCAGCGAGAGAACGGAGACGAACAGCAGCGCACGGGGCGCGCTTCGGCGAAGGGACATCGTCCACCCGTCTCCCCCCGGCGGAATCTAGGGTCGC
>JAJRXN010000182.1 GCA_024276295.1 Acidobacteriota bacterium | reverse complement strand
GCGGGCGTCGTGGCGATCCGGCTGCTGGTCAATCCGGCAGTGTTCGACTATCCGCTCGGGCCGTGGCCGGTGATCAACGCGCTGCTCTGGGGCTATGGCGTCTCCGCGGTCGCCCTCGTCCTGGCGGGTGCCGTGCTGCGATACGGAGGGCGGCCGAAGGACGGAGCGCTGCTCGAGGTCCTCGCGGTGCTGTTCACCGTCCTGCTCGTGATCTTCGAGATCCGGCACGCGATCCACCGCGCCCCGCTCGGCGAGGGGCGCGTCTCGCTCGCCGAATGGGGGCTCGCGGCGACGGTGGTCATGGTTGCCGGCCTGCTCGTCTGGCGGCTCGCCCCGCGCCTGGTGCGTCGCGAGCTGCTCCCGCTCGGTGAGGCGCTCGTCGGCGTCGGCCTCGTGCTCTCCGCGGGCGCGCCCCTGCTGCTGCGCAACCCGCTGTTCACCGGCGAGGCGGTCGGCCCGCGGCCGGTGTTCAACGCGCTGCTGCCCGGATTCCTCGCGCCGGCACTGGCGGCGCTGCTGGCCTGGAGAGGGCTCGACGGAGCCGGCGCGCTGCTGCGGAAGGCGGGCGGTATCGCCGGAGGCGTGCTGCTGTTCGCATGGGTCTCGCTGGCCGTCCGCCAGGTGTTCCACGGGACGTCGCTGTCCGGCAGCGCCTCCCAGGCCGAGCTGTACACGTACTCGGCGGTGTGGGTCGTCTTCGGTCTCGCGCTGTTTGCCGGCGGGGTGCGGACCGGGCGCGTGGCCGTCAGGCGCGCCGGGGCGCTCGTGCTGGGGCTGGTCACGCTCAAGGTGTTCCTCGTCGACACGGCGCGTCTCGCCGGGCTGTACCGCGTCGTCTCGCTGCTCGGCCTCGGTGTCGGGTTGCTGGCGATCTCCTGGGCCTACCAGCGGTTCGTCGGATCGAAGGAGACCGGCGCGGCGGAAGGCCGGTCGAGCGGAGAGGAGAGTTGACGATGGGTCGTCTCGTCGCATTCGTGGCCCTTGTCGCCATGTCCTTTCCGCGGGCCTGGTCGGCCGCCGGGTGGACCTTCGAGAGCGCGCAGCCGGGCTGGACGCTGATCCCGGCCGACGTCCGGATGATCGCCCGATCGTCGGAACGGGATCACTGGCGTGTCTTGGATCCCCGCGGAGCAGACCTGGCCGTGCGCGTGCTGTCCGTCGTGCCGGGCCTGCGGAAGCTGGCGGTCGTGCGTCTCGACGAGGACGCGCGGGTCTACCGAATGGTCCTCGACGCAGGGCCCGCTCCGGCCGACCACCGTGCGCTGATCGCCACACTGGCGAAGCCGGGGAGCGTTTCCGGTTGCGTCGTGGAGGGAAGCGACGACGGCGTGCGCTGGACGATGCTCGGCCGCGGCAACCTGGTGCGCCTCGGCAGCGACGAGCGGATGACCCGTGGTCGCATCGAGTACGCGACCACTGCGGCGCGCTTCGTGCGTCTGTCGTGGCCGCGATCGGCCGGCCTGCCGGAGTTCTCCGGACTCGAGATCGAGGTCGTCGAGGATCCCGCGCGCTGGCTGACCGTGCCGGCGGACGCGCAGGCGATCGGTGGCGGCGATCCCGCCGGACTGCTCGTCCGGCTGCCGGCGGCGCTGCCGGTTCGTGCGCTCGAGTTTCCGGAAGATCGGCCGTTCGAGCCGGCAGGCGTGCTGGTCTGGACGGGCGCGGGCTGGCAGCCGTTCGACTGGCGACGGGACGCCACCGGCGACCGGCTCGTGCTGCGGCTCGAACGGAAGGACTGGACGGCCCGGGTGCTGCGCGTCGATCTGGAGCGCCCGGGCGGCACGACGACGGGCATTGGTGCCGCCAGCGCACTCATCGCGCCGCGCTGGCTGCTCGTGCACACCGAGGTCGCGGGAGCGCACCGGATCGCGCGGGCGACCGACGACCGGGGAACGAGGGCGATGCCTCCCTTCGAGCCGGGAGCGCCGCTGGTCGTCGCCGTGCCTGCCGGAGAAGATCCGGCCGAGACGGCACGCGAGGAACTGCTGGCGCGCCGGGGGGACGATCTCGACCGCGACGCGGTCCTCGCGCTGTGGGACGTCGACCTGCCCGAGCCGGCGCCTCGCCTCGCCCGCGTCGTCATTCCTCCGCGGGTGCTGGCCGAGGCGGGGGGGGATCCCGATCGGCTGGCCCTCGTGGCGCAGGGGCGGCTGCTTCCGGTGATGCGGGCCGGCGTACTCGGCGGGCCGTCCTTCGAGTCGCAGCGCGCCGGCCCGGTGGTCGACGACGCGTCTCCGAAGCGCGCGGTGGTCGATGTCGAGCTGTCCACGCCGGCAGGCGCGGTGCGCGATCTCGAGCTGATCGCCGCGCGTCGCATGCTGGACCTCGACGTCACCGTGCTGGCGGAGCGGCCGACGCCACCCGGGCAGCGCCCGCGGCCGCCGGCGCGGGCCACTGTCAGGTGGTCCTGCCGGGCCCGCGGCGCGCTGCCGGTCTGCACCGAGCATCTCCGGCTCAGAAGGTTTCCCTGGACGACGGCGCGGCTCGTGCTCGAACTGGCCGCCCGTACGGGAGAGCCGCCGCCATCGCTCCGTCTGCGGGCCTGGCGCGAGGATCCGGTGCTGCTGTTCGTCCCGCCGGGCGGCGGAAGCGTCGAACTCGCCCTGTTCGACCGGCCGGTCGCGACGCCGCGGCTGGCGGGTCCGGCCGTCGCGTTCGAGGCGGCCGAAGCGGACATCGCCGTCGGGTCCCGCAGGACGCCGCCGCCATCCTTTCCCGGCGGGTTCGCCCTGGTCGTGGTCCTGCTGCTCGTCGGCGCGGTGGTTCTCTGGATCGTGCTGCGCAACCTGCCGGACCGGCGCTGACGTCCCCGGCGTCCACCGCTATCGTGGCGGTGCGATGAGCGCGTCCCGGGAAGGCACACCCGTCAGCGACGGGCGGACGGTCGAGCGGCTGCTCGCCGCCGGCCGCGAGGCTGGCTTCGTCGAGACGGGAATCGCTTCCTGCGCGCCTTCGGCGTTCGCCGGACAGCTCGACGCGTGGCTCGCCCGCGGCGCCCACGGCGCGATGGCCTGGATGGAGCGCACCGCCGACGTGCGCAAGGACCTGCGCCGCAAGTGGGACTGGGCCCGCACGGCACTGGTCGGCGTCGCGTCGTACCTGGGCACACCGCGCGACCGGCGTCGTGCACCGGGCCTGCTCGGACACGTGGCGCGTTACGCGTGGTGTGCCGACTACCACGACCTGCTCCGCGCACGGCTGCGTGCCTGGTCTGCGCGGGCCGAGGAGATCCTCGGGGCCCCGCTGCGCACCGCTGCGCTCGTCGACACCTCGGCCGTGCTCGAACGGGAGCTGGCGATGCGGGCTGGTCTCGGCTGGATCGGGCGCAACACCTGCCTGATCGGCCCGCGGGGCGACTCCTGGCGTTTCATTGCCGTGCTGCTCGTCGATCGCGAGATCGTGGCGCCGAAGCCCGAGCCGGTGCATGAACGTTGCGGGAGCTGCCGGGCGTGTCTCGATGCCTGCCCGACGGACGCGTTCGACGCGCCGTTCCAGCTCGACGCGCGACGCTGCATCTCCTATCTGACGATCGAGCATCGCGGTGCGATCGACCCCTCGCTGATGGAGGCCACCGACGACTGGCTGTTCGGCTGCGACGTGTGCCAGGAGGTCTGCCCGTGGAACCGGCGCGTCGAGCCCGCGGACGACCCGGTGTTCGCGCCGCTGCCGGCGCTGGCGGAGATCGGCCTCGCGTCGCTGCTCGACGCGGACGAGGCGCGGATCCGCGAGCTGACACGCGGCTCGCCGCTGGCCCGCGCGCGGCCAGCCGGCCTG
>JAJRXN010000181.1 GCA_024276295.1 Acidobacteriota bacterium | reverse complement strand
CGCACGGATTCCCGGACGGCGGGAAACGTCCTCCGGAAGTGCATGGAGCGAATGTTCCGCCGGGCCACGGGATCCGGCAAGGCGCGGACGGGGCCCGGCCGCGGGCGGTGCAGGGCCGCCGGTGCCCGCGCCGCACGCGGGGCGGCCGGTTCGGCGGAGCGCGCAACCTGTTTCATTTCAGCATGTTGCATGAACACACCCCGTCCTTCCCCCGAGCAACGGACGCGCCTTGCGGCACGGAACCGGATCGTGATGTACCATCCGTCGGCTCCCGGACCGGGTCCCCGGCGCCAGCGGGCCCCAGCGGGCGGAAACCGACGACGACGACCGCGGAACGGCCGGTGCGCATCGGCCGCGGCGCGGTACGGACCGAGGACGAGAGGAATCGATGGCCAAGAAGAGCGCAATCGCGAAGAACGAAAAGCGCCGCCGGATGGTGGAGCGCTACCGCGCGCGCCGCGCCGAACTCAAGGCGATCATGCGCGACGAGACGAAGTCGATCGAGGAACGCGAAGAGGCGGCGCGCCGTCTGCGGATGCTTCCCCGTGACGCCAGCCCGGTGCGCGTGCGGAACCGTTGCGCGGTGACCGGACGTCCCCGCGGCTACTACCGCAAGTTCGGCATCTCGCGCGTCTCGCTGCGCGAACTCGGACTCCAGGGCCTGATCCCCGGGCTGAAGAAGGCGAGCTGGTAGCGGCGTCCGGCCCACGCGCACTGGTCTTGCAGTCCGCGCGAACCGGACACCCTCCGTTCAGCCCAGCATCAGCTCTTGCCGCGCGTGGTCTTCTTCCTGCGGCTGGTCTTCTTTCGTGTCGTCTTGCGACCGCTGGACTTGCGGGCCGGATCGGCGCTCGCCGGGCCCGGCCACTTGTTCGTCCTGCGCCAGTTCTGGTAGTGCATGCTGCACAGGCCCTTGGCGTAATGGGCGCGATTGCATCCGGAAACCGTGCACTGCGTGTGGATCGGCGGCCGGCCCGGTCGACGCTTGCCGGAAGCGGCACGCCGTGCCTGACGACCTGCGACCCGCTTCTCGAGCGCCGTGAGATCGCGGCGCAGCGCCCGGACCTCTTCGATCAGTTCGCGGAGTTGCCCCGATCGTGGCCGGAAGGTCTCCAGCGTCTCGGTGACGAACTCCTTGATGAGACGATCTAGCGACGGCCTGGAACTTTCTTGCTTTGGCATTTGCTCCTTCTCTCGCGTGGGAAGGATTGATCCGACCGGGCGAGAATACGCCAAGGTTCCCGGTTCGTAAAGCGGGATCCGCCGAACC
This sequence comes from Acidobacteriota bacterium, assembly GCA_024276295.1. GTDB lineage: Bacteria > Acidobacteriota > Polarisedimenticolia > J045 > J045 > J065. The sequence continues at coordinate 4,739 of JAJRXN010000181.1, read as the reverse complement.
CCGAATGAACGGTCGGCCCCGCCCGGCGATCGTGCACCGGCGGCCGATTGTTGCCATACTCGGCCGGCCCGCGGCGGGGGGCCCGCCCGGGCCGGCCGGAGACGACGATGACGCTGAAGGTCTACAACACGATCGCCCGCGGCGAGCAGCCGTTCGAGCCGCTCGAACCGGGACGGGTCACGATGTACGTCTGCGGCCCGACGGTCTACAACTTCGCCCACATCGGCAATGCCCGCCCCGCCGTCGTGTTCGACGTGCTCTACCGCGTGCTCCAGGTGCTCTACCCGCAGGTGATCTACGCGCGCAACATCACCGACGTCGACGACAAGATCAGCCAGGCGGCGATCGACGAAGGCGTGCCGATCGGGGTCATCGCGGCCCGCTTCACCCGGGCGTATCACGAGGACATGGCGGCGCTGTCGGTGCTGCCGCCGGTGATCGAACCGCGCGTGACCGATCACGTCCCGCAGATCATCGCGATGATCGAGCGGCTCGTCGCCGCGGGCCATGCGTACGAGGCCGAAGGCCACGTGCTGTTCCACGTGCCGTCGTTTCCCGACTACGGCCGCCTGTCGGGGCGCGACCGGGCCGAGATGATCGCCGGCGCGCGGATCGAGGTCGCGCCCTACAAGCGCGATCCGGCCGATTTCGTGCTCTGGAAGCCCTCGACGCCCGAGCTGCCCGGCTGGGACAGCCCGTGGGGACGCGGCCGGCCCGGCTGGCACATCGAATGCTCGACGATGGCCGAGCAGCACCTCGGCGAGACGATCGACATTCACGGCGGCGGCCAGGATCTGATCTTCCCGCATCACGAGAACGAGATCGCCCAGAGCACCTGCGCGCATGCCGGCCGCGAGTACGTCCGCTACTGGATGCACAACGGCTTTCTCAAGATCGAGCACGAGAAGATGTCCAAGTCGCTCGGCAACGTCCGGCTCGTGCACGATCTGCTGCAGGAGGTCCCGGGAGAGACGATCCGCCTCGCGCTGCTGCTCGCCCACTACCGCAAGCCGCTGGACTGGACGGCCGACCTGCTGGCCCAGGCCCAGCAGACGCTCGACCGGCTCTACGGCGCCCTGCGACGGCTCGAACCGGTCACGGCCGAGGCTCCGGACCTGCCGCCGGACTCGGTCCTCGGCCCGCTGCTCGACGACCTCAACACGCCGCGCGCGCTGGCCGAACTGCTGCAGATCGCCAGGACCGCCAACACCGCGGGTTCCGACGAGGAACTCGCACGCGCCAAGGGCCGGCTGCTCGCCGGAGCCCGGCTGCTCGGGCTGCTCGGACAGTCGCCGGACGCGTGGTTCGGCCGCACCGGCGCCGACGACCTCGACGTCGAGCGGATCGAGGCGCTGATCGAGGCGCGCACCGCGGCCCGCGCACGGCGCGACTTCGCCGAGGCGGATCGCATCCGCGAGGAGCTGACGTCGCTCGGCATCGTCCTCGAGGACGGCAAGGACGGGACGACCTGGCGTCGGGTCCGCTGAACCGGACGGGAGACCCCTGATGAACTGGAGACATTCGCCCGGGGCGGGCGCCGCGCTGCTGGCGGCGCTCGCGATCATCGCGACCATCACCGCACCCGCGACCGCCGAGGCTGACGCACCGGAGGCCCGCCCGGCGAAGAAGATCGTCGTCCTCGGTTTCGACGGCGCCGACCCGAACCTGGTCGACCGCTTCATGGCCGATGGGCTGCTGCCAAACCTCCAGCGGCTGGCCGAGCAGGAGACCTACGCCCGGATCGTGCCGCCCAACCCGCCGCAGACGCCCGTCTCGTGGTCGTCGTTCTCGACCGGACTGCTGCCCGGCCGGACCGACATCTTCGACTTCCTGATGCGGCGGCCGCACACGTACATCCCCGACTTCGCCCTGGCCGAGCGCCAGCGGCGCGTGTTCGGCTTCGGCGAGTGGAACGGCCTCGTCGCGGGCGGAGCGTGCGGCCTGGTCGCCGGACTGCTGGCCCTGCTCGCCGGCCGGCTGCTGCTCCGGCGCTGGGGACGGGCCGCGCTCGTCGGCCTCGTGGCGGCGCTCGCCGCCGGCGCGGCGCTGGTCCCGACCTTCTCCCGGCTGCTGCCGGTGGAGGTCCCGGCGGCGAAGAACAACCGCAAGGGGGTGCCGTTCTGGACGGTGGCCGCCGAGCACGGCCTGAAGGTCGGCGTCGTGCGGATGCCGGTCACCTTCCCCGCCGAGGAGCTTCCCCGCGGCTCGCAGATGATCTCGGGTCTCGGCGTACCGGACATGCGCGGCCGGGTCGGCACACCGTCGCTCTGGACCTCGGACCCGCGCTTCTCGGCCGGCAACAACCAGTTCAGCCTCGAGATCCGCAAGCTGCCCGCGCGGCGCGGCCGCGTCGAGACCGAGATCGTCGGGCCGTTCGACTACCCGTTCCACATCTACGTCGTCGATCGCGCCGAGGCCGCGTGGCGCGACGCCGGCCTGACCGGCGACGAGCTCGACAGGCGCCGTCGCGAACTCAAGAAGCAGCTCGCCGACGAGGGACACCCGGAGCAGATCAGACTGCCGCTGATGCTCGACATCTCCGACGACGAACTGCACTGGGAGACTCCCGGCAACAGTGGCACGCTGCGCCCGGGCGAGTGGACCGGGTTCGTGCCGCTAGATTTTCCGATCAACTGGCTGGTCGACTCGCTGCAGCCGCTGCGCGGGATGGTGCGCTTCAAGCTGATCTCGCTCGAACCGGAAGTCCAGCTCTACATGTCGCCGATCAACTTCCACCCGGTCAGCCATCCGGTGTTCTACACCTGGCCGCCCGACCTGGCCGAGCAGGTCGCCCGCGAGACGGGGCTGTTCAAGACGCAGGGCTGGGCGATCGACACCTGGAGCTACCCTTCGAACCGCGTCGGCGGCATCGAGCTGTTCCTCGAGGACCTCGACTTCACCGTCAGCGGCTTCGAGCGCGTGATGCACCACATGCTCGACCAGGACTTCGACCTCTACGTGCAGGTGTTCTACTTCCCCGACCGCGCCGGCCACCTGCTGTGGCACAACCTCGACCCGGAACACCCGCTCTACGAGCCGGACAACGCGGTGCGCTTCGACCGCGCGATGCGCGAGGTCTACCAGCGGATCGACGCGATCGTCGGCGCCGCCATGGACAGGCTCGACGACGATACGCTGTTCATGGTCGTCTCGGACCACGGTTTCTCGACGTTCCGCCGCCAGATCAACTACAACACCTGGCTCTACCAGCACGGCTTCCTGGCACTCAAGGGCAAGACGCGCGCGCGCAATCTCGAGCAGCTCTTCGACCGCGACGTCCGGCGCGTCGACGTGTTCTCCGGCATCGACTGGTCGCGCACCAAGGCGTGGGCGATGGGTCTCGGGTCGATCTACATCAACCTCGTCGGCCGCGAGCCGCAGGGCGTCGTGATGCCCGGCGAGGAGTACGACGAGGTCGTGCGCCAGATCCGCGAGGGACTCGAGGCGGAGGTCGACCCGGCGACCGGACTGCGCCCGGTGTTCCGGGTCTACACGCGCGACGAGATCGCCGGGCAGTACGACGCCGAGAAGTTCCCCGACCTGCGCGCCTCGAACATCATCACGTACCGCGTGTCGTGGCAGGACACGCTCGGCGGACTCTCGACGCAGGTCTTCGAGGACAACGACCGCACCTGGTCGGCCGACCACTGCTCGCTCGAACCGACGCTGATCCCCGGGATCCTGTTCGTCAATCGCCGGCTCGACGTCGAACTCCCCCGGATGATCGACGTCGCGCCGTCGATCCTCGCCGAACTCGGTCTCGACCCGCCCGAGCCGCTCGACGGCCGGCCGGTCTGGAAGCCCGGCCGACGCCGCTGACCGTCACTCGGAAGGCGACGCGACGAGTTCGAGCAGCGCCTCGGCGAGGGCCTCCGGACACTCCTGCTGCGGGACATGCCCGCACGACGGCAGCGTGACGACCGACGCGGCGTCGAGTCGCGCGGCGAGCGCCCCCGCGCGTCCGGCCGGCATGATGCGGTCCTCCTGCGGCAGCACGACGTGCACCGGTACGCCGTCCGGCCGCCGCGCTGGCCAGGCATCCCGCCGCGCGAGATCGACCCGCAGGCGGGCCAGCGGCCCGGCCCCGGCACGACGGACCCGGGCCCGTGGCAGGTAGTCGGGAACCGGTGGAGCCTCGACCTTCTGCTCGCGGCGGATCAGCTCGAGCGCGGCCTGCTCGTCGTGCGGGAACAGCGCCGCGAACGCCTCGTCGTCGCCCCGCAGCGTCCAGGGCGCCACGAGCACGAGCGCCGCGGGGCGCAGCGAAACGTCCTCGAGCGCCAGCAGCGCGACCTGCGCGCCGAGCGAATGCGCGACGATCACGCGCGGCTGCTGCGCCGGAAGGTCGGCCAGCACGGCCCGCAGCCCTTCGACCAGGTCGGCCAGCCCGAGCGGTCCCTGCGGCGGCGCGCTCTCTCCGTGGCCCGGCAGGTCCGGGACGACCACCGCGCGGCCCGCGGGCAGGCGGGCGACGAGCGGCGAGAAGATCGCGGCGCTGCCGTCCTCGCCGTGGACGAGCACCAGCGCCGGCAGGGCGCCGCCGCGCGACCAGGTGACGAGCGTCCCGTGGCGCACACCCGGGATCTCCCGGCGCACGAGGCCGTGGCGCTCGAGTTCCTGCCGGCCGATCAGCTCGGCGATCTCCAGCGGATGCCGGCGCACCTTCTGGAACATGTAGAGCCCGCCGACGAACGCCACGACGGCGGCGAGCAGCATCACCCAGCGCACGACCTTCATCG